>NZ_JBIUHC010000146.1:0-24481 GCF_044627735.1 Cupriavidus sp. CuC1
GTTACCGCTTTGCCTGGTCAACCCGAGCTTGTTCAGTTGCCTTTGCAAGCTCCGGCCTTTAGGCCGGGGTAGTTGACAGGAATTGTCCAACTGGTATTAGAGCGGTTCGCGCGCCGGCGCGCGCATCGGCGGCCCGGCCAGCCGGGTTGTCAATGCGCGCGGGCCGGGCGGCTACCGGCCTGCCCGCAAGGCGACTAGGGCAGGATAGTCCGCGGCGTGAGGGATATCATTCGGAGCAATCCGCAAGGGCGGGCCGATGATTCCCAAAGCAGGCGGGGGGGGGCCAATCAACAAGGCGACCGATATCGCACCGGGCCACGGTCGATTGTTACGGTGCACGTACACATTTTGTCCACGATTGCCGGATCGTGTTATCCACAGCTTGTGTGGATAACCGGACCTGACACGCCGCGCTTGCCCAATAGTGGCGGTTATGTATCGGGCTGCCTAAGATTTGAGCAGGATCCCGGGTGACGCTTCGCCAGCGATGGTGGACGGGGGGCTTTTTCAGCGCGGCTGCGCGCGCAGCAGCAAGCGCGGCAAGGTGATGGCACCGTGCAGCAGCAGCCCAAGGTACAGGCAAGCGCCCGGCCAGTCTGGGCCGGGCTCGCGCAGCGGCCCAGCCAGCGCCAGCGCGCCCGCCAGCAAGACGCAGGCGGCCGCGCCCCAGCGCCGGCCGTCGCTCATGGCGCCCAGGGCGATGGTGCCGGTAAAGATCAGGCCAAACAGCAGCGCCTTCCGCTGCCCTTGCCAGTCGCCATCGCGGTGGATGTAGTGGATCACGATGCCGAACAGCAGCAGCGGCGGCGGGAGCGAATCGATCCTTAAGAGAACAGAGGTTGGTCGCGAAGGAGACCGCGTATTGTCATGAGTTGGCCGGCAGGGTGGCTTGATCGCCTGATCGTCAGATCGAAACGCGGCGGCCAATCTCCACCACCTGATCGCTGGGCAGCCGGAAAAGATCGGTAACGTGCATGCCGTTCTTGACCAAGGCGAACAGCTTGCCTTGCCATTGCGGCATCCGGCTGTCGCTCTCGCGCAGCACGATCGTCTCCAGGCCCATGTAGTAGGTGATGGTGCTCAGGTCCAGCCCGCAGGGCTGCACCTGTGGCTGTAGCAGCAGCTTGGGAATATCGGGCCGCTCCATAAAGCCGTAGCGGGCGTTGGCGCGCCAGAAATCCGGCATCAGTTTCGTTATCGTCAGGCGCTCGGCATCCTTGATCCATGGCACCGTCTCCGTCACGATGCTCACGGCAAGGATCTTCTGCTGCAAGGCGTGGTTGCGCTTGACATGCCACAGCATCACCGGCGGCGTGCCATCCAGCGTTCGCGTCAGGAACACCCCGGCCCCGGGCACGCGCGGAATGTTCTTTGCCTGCACCTCGGCAAGGAACGCATCGATCGGCATGATGTCTTCGTTGATGGCCGCCGAAATCGCGGCCGTGCCCCGATGCCAGATCAACATGACGGCATAGACAACCGCCGCCAACACCAACGGGATGTACCCGCCATTCAGTATCTTGGCGAGATTGGCCACGAAAAACCCGCCGTCGATGATCAGGAAGACGCCGGACACCGCCGCGCTGGCCCACAGGCTCCAGCCCCAGATGTCGCGCATGGCGATAAACAGCAGCACGGACGTCATCAGCATGGTGAGGGAAACGGCGATGCCATACGCGGAAGCCAGTTGATCCGAGGATTTGAAGAACAGCGCCAGGCTGACCGTCACAACCATCAACAGCCAGTTGACCGTGCCGACGTAGATCTGCCCATAGCCCTCCTCGGAGGTCTGCCTGATCTGTAAATGCGGCAGCCATCCTAGCAAGATGGCCTGGCGCGTCATGGAGAAGGCGCCGGTAATAATGGACTGGCTGGCGATCACCGTCGCCACGGCGGCCAGGATAACCAAGGGCACCAGCAGCGGCGGCGGGCAGAGGAGGTAAAAGATATTGTGCGTTGAATCGGCCCCGGACAATACCAGCGCGGCCTGTCCGGCATAGTTGAGCAGCAGGCTGGGAAACACGATGGCGGACCATGCGAGGCGGATCGGGCGCGGCCCGAAATGGCCCATGTCGGCATACAGCGCCTCGGCGCCGGTCACGCAGAGGAAAATGCCGCCCAGCACCAGGAAACTGGTATAGCCATTGGAGAACAGGAATACCAGGCCATAGATCGGGTTGAGCGCAATCAGGATCGACGGGTGCAGCAGGATGCCCCGGATGCCAAGCACGGCTATGCACGAAAACCACAATGCCATGACCGGCCCGAAGGCCCTGCCGATACGGGACGTTCCCATTGGCTGGATGGCAAACAGCGCGACCAGTATGGCCACCGTGGCCGGCAGAATAATGGCTTTGGCCTCGGGAAAGACAATCTCCAATCCCTCCAGCGCGGAGAGAACGGAGATGGCGGGTGTGATGGCGCCGTCGCCATAGATCAACGCTGCCCCGAACAGCCCGGCGGCCACCACCAGCGGGCGTTTCTTCTTCTTGATCCCCAACAACGACATCAAGGCGAGAATGCCGCCCTCGCCGTTATTATCGATGCGCATGGCAAAGGACACATACTTTACCGTTGTGACGATAATCAATGTCCAGATCATCAGGCTCAAGAGGCCCAGGATAACCGGCGCCGAGGGCTTGCCACCCGAGAGCGCGAGCACGGTTTTCAAGGTGTAGAGCGGGCTGGTGCCGATGTCGCCGAAAACCACGCCCAGTGCGGACAGCCCCATGACGGCCAGGCCGGAACGGGTTTTAGCGGGCGTATCGATCAGCGCTGGGGCTTGCGGCATGACTATCTCTCCAGTCAACCCATTGATGAACGTTCCGAAAATCCGGGATGAGAATCATGGTTTATACGCCACCACGTGATGATAATCTTGAGGAAAGATCTGCAAGCTGTCCGGGAAACGTGAAAAAGGGGGCCGAGCGCGATGCGTTGGCCGGGGCGGGCGGCCCGGCAACCATTACTGCAGGTGGCCAGGCGCACCAGATGTGGATCGGGTAGCGGGCGGGCGGGCCACCCTGGTGGGCAACGCGTTCAGGTTGCCGAAACCGGACGGCCGGTCAGCGGATAGTTCGGATCGTTGTAGCCATGCGTGGAGGCATGTCCGGGGCGCACTAACTGGTCGACCAGTGCCTCCTCCTCTGCGGAGATGGCCACGCCAACGGCGCCAAAGTAATCCTCGAACTGTGCCAGCGTGCGCGGCCCGGCAATCACCGAGCTGACAATCTGGTTGGCCAGTACCCAGGCGGTAGCGAACTGACCCAGCTTGAGGCCGCGCCCATCAGCGTGCTCCTTCAGCGTCTGGGCAATCACCAGCGATTCCTCGCGGAATTCGGTTTCCATCATGCGGCGGTCGGCGCGGCCCGCGCGTGAGTCTTGCGGGGGCTGCTGGCCGGGCAGGTACTTGCCGGTGAGCACGCCGCGCGCGATCGGGCTGTAGGGCACCACCCCAAGGCCGAAGTGCTGGCAGGCCGGCAGGATTTCCACCTCGGGCATGCGGTTGAGCAGGTTGTAGTACGGCTGGCAAACCACCGGGCGCGGCACGCCGAGCTGGTCGCACAGGCGCGCGACCTCGGCGATGCGCCAGCCGCGGAAGTTGGACAAGGCCCAGTAGCGGATCTTGCCGGCCCGGATCAGGTCGCCCATGGCGCGCACGGGCTCTTCCAGGTTTTCGCCGGGGTAGTCGCGGTGCAGGTAGAGGATGTCGAGGTAGTCGGTGCCAAGGCGGCGCAGGCTTTCCTCGGCTTCGCGCAGGATCCATACGCGCGAGTAGTGCGAATGGTTGGGCGCGCCCTGCATCGGGTTGCCGAGCTTGCTGGCCAGGATCCAGTCATGGCGGTCGGTGGCGAGCAGCTTGCCCACCATGCGCTCGGAGCCGCCCTTGCTGTACACGTCCGCGGTGTCGATGAAGTTGACGCCATGCGCGCGGGCGCTGTCGACGATGCGGCCGGCCTCGGCTACGTCGGTCTGGTCGGCGAACATCATGGTGCCGAGGCACAGGGCCGATACCTTGAGGTTGCTGGCGCCCAGGCGCCGGTATTCCATCTTGAACTCTGACATTGCGGTCTTCCTTGATGTGGCGGGCGGTAAAGCAGTAACGCAGTAATTCAGCAGGGCGTGAAGCCATGAAAGCGTGAAAGCTTAACGCCTGCCGGGAAATTCTGCCGGCCCGCGGGCCGCGGCTATGCCAGAATGCAGCCATTGTGATCCGGCGCCGCCAAGGCGAAATCTAACGATCATGCTCAGCCCCTCCCTCGTCGCGGCGATCGTGCTGGTGTTCCATCTGCTTGGCGTCATCGCGGCCTTGCACGCGGTCATGACGGTGCGCACCGCGCCGGGCGCCATTGCGTGGGCCGGCTCGCTGGTGATGATGCCGTACTTCACGCTGATCCCGTACATGATCCTGGGCAGCAGCAGTTTTGCCGGCTACGTGAACGCCCGCCGCTTCAACAACGACCGGTTGCGCGAGGTCACGCACGAGATGGAGCCGCACGAGCGCGAGGCGCGCGACGCCAGCGTGGTGCTCTCGCCCTCCCAGCCTTGCCTGCGTGCCTTGCCCCGGCTGACCGGCATGCCGTGCCTGGCCAACAACGCGGTGCGGCTGCTGGTCAACGGCGAGGCGACGTTCGAGGCCATCTTTGCCGCGATCGGCGCCGCGCGGCAGGTGGTGATCGTGCAGTTCTTCATCGTCCACGACGATGCGCTTGGGCGGCGCCTGCAGAGCCTGCTGTGCGAACGCGCTGCCGCGGGCGTGAAGGTGTATTTCCTCTACGACAGCATCGGCTCGCACGCGTTGCCGGGCCAATACGTCAAGGTGCTGATGGCCGCCGGGGTGGAGGCGCGCGCCTTCGCCACGCGGCGCGGCTTTGTCAATCGCTTTCAGCTCAACTTCCGCAACCACCGCAAGCTGGTGGTGGTGGATGGGGAGTGCGCGTTTACGGGCGGTCACAACGTCGGCGACGAGTACCTCGGGCAAAAGCCGCCGCTGGCGCCCTGGCGCGACACGCATATCGAGATCCGCGGCAGCGCCGTGCTGGACTTGCAGATGGTGTTTGCCGAAGACTGGTTCTGGGCCGCGCGGGAGGTGCCGATGCTGCTACCCCCGCCGGCCGCACCCGCCGGGGGCATGACCTGCCAGGTGGTGCCGTCCGGCCCCGCCGACGCGCAGGAGACCTGCTCGCTGTTCTTCGTCGAGGCGATCCAGGCGGCGCGCTGGCGGGTGTGGATCACCAGCCCGTACTTCGTGCCGGACGAGGCCGTGTTCGCCGTGCTCCGCCTGGCGGTGCTGCGCGGGGTGGACGTACGCATCCTGCTGCCGGCGCGCCCCGACCATCTCGTGGTATTCGCCGCCTCCACGCTATATGCCTACCAGGCGGTCTGCGCGGGTGTGAAGCTCTATCGCTACCAGCCGGGCTTCCTTCACCAGAAGGTCATCCTGATCGACGACGAAGCCGCGGCGGTGGGCAGCGCGAATCTCGACAACCGCTCGTTCCGGCTCAATTTCGAGCTGATGGTGATGACCGCGGACCGCGATTTTGCCGCCAGCGTGACGCGCATGCTGGAGGCGGACTTCGCGCAGGCCTGCCTGATCGAGCGCAGCGAATACACCGGCGCGCCGAGGCTGCGCCGCGTGGCGATGCACGTGGCCACGCTGTTTGCGCCGATCCTCTAGCCAGGGGCCAGGCCATGCGGCCGGTGCCTACAGATCCGCTTGCGCCGCTTGCCTGGAAGTGCCGGCTGGCCAGTCGCGGCGCATGATGATGTAGGTAAAGGACGTCGACCAGCCGATCAGGATCAGGCCCACCAGCGGCTCGATGCTGGCGAGCAGGCGCGTGGCGCCGATCGGCACGATGTCGCCCAGGCTTTGCGTGGTGAAGGTTTCAAGCGAAAAGTAGAGATAGACGATCGGTGTGATTGGATGGGCACTGGTCAGGCCGCCTAGGCCCAGCACATTTCCCGCCACCCAGTAGCCCACCGCAAACACCACGGACTCCAGGCCATGCGCCAGGATGATGCAGACGATCAGCACGCCAACGTTGACGCGTCCGGTCCAGCGGCGCGGATTCATGCCCGAGAGCAGCCGCAGGGCTTCGTAGTGGATGGCGACCACGGTCACGGTGAGGATACTGGCGCAGGCCAGGGCCAGGAGGTCGTGGACGGTGAGGTTCATTAGGCATTCCTTGTCGGGCCGGGCTCGCCTCGGTTGGGCGCGGCACGCGATAGTGACCGCCCTTGCCGCCGGGATGTTCCCCGGAACATGGGCGTGCAGGTCACAACCTGCTTGGAATGTAACGGGGGATCACGCGCAACACCAGCCCGAACCCGCATTAGCGGGGCTAGGAAAGCGGCGTGGCGAAGCGACGGCGCAGCCAGGCTACCAGCGGCTCGAGCCGGGCAGGTGCTGCCATGGCGCCTGCGCGGGGTCCCGGTAGGCGCGATGCAGCGTCATGCGCCCATCCTCGTCAAAACGAAAATGCGAGCTACCGTGCACCTGGCAGGGTTTGCCCTTCAAGGTGAGGTGGAAGTCTCACCGCACAAACGCCTGGCCCGGCTGCCGGAATGGCTCGCCGATCACAAAGCGCGGGTTTCGCTGGCGGTCCTGATGCCTACATGTACGGTGCGCAGCGGGGATGGGATGCGCGCGGGAGGCCACGCGCCGGCGGCTCCCTGCCTAGGAGGCCTAGGGCGAGGCCGGCTTAGTCGAACTCGACGTAGAACTCGCCGCGCGGCCCGTCAAAACCGACGCGAGGCACCTTGCCGTGCTCGCGGCTGGAGCGGGCCAGGGCTTGGAACTCGGCCTGCCGGGCGGGCTCGCGCAGGCTGCGGCGGGCCTTGGTGCTGATCTCGACCGGGCCGCACTGGGGGTTGTCGCAGTCATACCGCACCCATTGCCCGTAGCTGCCTAGGCGGGCGCGGGCTGCGGCCTGGGTGCCGCAAAGCGGGCAGGATTCTTGTTTTTCCTTCATCGCCGGAGAGGGTCGTAGAGGGGGATCGATGCAGGCGCCATGCTTTCTCGCTGGTAGCAATGCAAAGGAAAAACGACGCGCGGCTTGCCACGCTGCGAGGCGGGCAAAGCCCTGCCTGACTTTGCATACAAGTCTGCGCAGTTCCCCGTCATGGTGCTGCCCCTCTTCGGAGGGGATAGGCCAGGCATGGCCTGGGGCGCTCGCACGCCGATCACGGCGTGCGCAGCAGCAGGGCCACCGGCAGCATTTCCAGTACCTCAGCCAACGGCAGGCGGCCTTCGCGCGCATCCAGCGGGCGGCTGGTCAGCACGTCCACCCAGCGGCTGTCCTGGCAAAATCCCACCTGCAGCGTGGTGTCGCGCCATTTCGCGGGCGCCAGCATGGGCCGGTCGGCCTCGGCCAGCCGCGCGGCCAGCCGGGTGCCGACCACCAGCGCCTGCACCTGTCCACGGCGGCGCCCGAAGGCCAGCGCATGCGCGGCAAGCGGGCCGGCCAGCGGCACGGGGCGATAGTCGCCAGCGGCAAACAGGCCTGCATGGGCGCGCCGCGCTGCCAGCACGCTCCGGATGAGTTGCAGCTTGATGCGGCCGTCGTGCCAGTTGGCCATCCATTCCGGCCAGCCCGCGGCGTTGCTTAGCCGGGTGCGCAAGGTCTCGAAATCCACCGGCCGGCGGTTGTCGGGATCGACCAGGCTCAGATCCCAGTCCTCGGTGCCCTGGTAGCGGTCGGGCACGCCCGGGGCCGTCAGCTGCACCAGCGCCTGCGTAAGGCTGTTGATGGCGCCCGGCACGGCGTTGCGGCGGGCAAAGCGGGCGATCTGGCCGAGCACGTTGCCCTCGGATGCATCGGCGCCAAGGGCGTCTAGAAATGCGGCGCAGCCTTGCTCGTATGCCGCGTTCGGGCTGGTCCAGCTGCCGTGCTGCTTGGCTTCCCGGATCGATTTCAGTTGCCAGGCCTGCACGCGCGCCAGCAACGCGGCCACGCCCTCGGTATTGTCCGGAGACAACGCGGCTGGCCAGGCGCCGACCAGGGTTTGGTAGAGCATCAGGCGGTGCGCGCCATCGGGGCCATCGGTGCAACCGGGAAGGCGTGCCAGCAAAGGCTGGCTCTGCGATTCCCACAGACCGACCGCTTCCGCCCACTCACCTGGCAACTCGCTCAGCACGGCCAGGCGCATGCGTGCATCCTCGCCGCGCTTGTGGTCATGGGTGGCGGTGGCCAGCATGGCATTGGGCCAGGCCTGCGCGCGTTGCGCCATGCGTGCGTGGAAGTCCTCGGGCGCCAGCGCCAGCGTGGCCGGGTTGCTGCCCACTTCGTTGCGGGACAGCAGGCGGCCGTAGCGATAGAACACGGTGTCCTCGCCGGCCTTGGCGGCCAGCGGCGGCATGAGTTGCTGCAGCCGCGTGCGCGCCTCGCGCAATACCGTGCTGTCGCCGGCCGGGTCGCCCAACCAGGACTGCAGGTGCTCCAGCGCCGGCAGGTCGGTGGCGGCCAGCGTCGCGCGCGCGGCGTCGGCGGCCTGCTGCAAGGCAGCCTTGTCCTCGCGGGCGCGTACCCGCTCGCTGAAGTAGGTGCGATAGACCTGCAGCGGCGCCAGCAGCGCTGCCAGTGCCCGGCGCAGGCTGGCCAGCGTGAGGTCGCGCGTGGCGGGCTCGCTGCGCGCGCAGGCGTGCAGGCGGCGGCTGGCGGTCTCGAACTCGGTGACCAGGTGATGGCCGAGCATATGGCCGCGGGCGGCCGCCACCTGCGCAGCGAAGGTACGCGTCTCGCCGCTCATGGCCTGCCACAGCGCGGTGAGCGCGTCCGCACCCGCGCCGTCGTGCAGCACGGCGGCGACCTCGTTCATGAAATCGTAGCCGGTGGTGCCATCCACCAGCCAGTCCGCGCGCAATGCCTCCGGCTCGGCAAGGATCTTTTCGATCACAAGCCACGGGCACTCGATGGCACGCGCCGGCGGGCGCTCGGGTGCCAGCGCGGTCAGGTGGGCGCGCAGCCGCTGGCAATAGGCGGCAGGGTCGGCCAGGCCGTCCACGTGGTCCACCCGCACGCCGTCGATCCAGCCACCGCGGAACAACTGGAACACCAGCCCGTGCACCGCCTCGAACACCGGCACCTGTTCCACGCGCATGCCCACCAACTCGCTGATTTCAAAGAAACGGCGCCAGTTCAGCTCGTCGGCCGCCGTTGCCCACCAAGCCAGGCGGTAATGCTGTTGCTCCAGCAGTTCATGCAGGCGCGCACGGCCCGCCGCGTCGCGCCCGTCCAGCAAGGCGGGCAGGCCGGGGGCGGTAGCCGGGTCGATCGTATCGTCCGCCAGGGGCAGCTCATGCTCGCCGTAGCACAGCAGCGCGGCGCCCGCGCCGGCATCGAAGCGCAGCGTCACCTCGCCCGCGCACAGCGCCTCCCAGTACGGCTTGCCCAAGATGGGCAGCAGCACCCGGCCGTGCAGGTCCGGATCGGGAGAATGCCAGTCAATGTCGAAATGATGGGCATAGGCGCTCTGCGCCCCGTGCGCCAGCACGTCGCGCCACCAGGGGTTGTGATTGGGGCTGGCCGCCATGTGGTTGGGCACGATATCCAGCACCAGCCCCAGGCCGTGCTCGCGGGCGCATTCGGCAAAACGGTAGAAGCCGGTCTCGCCGCCTAGCTCGGGGTTGATGGCGCGGAAATCGGTGACGTCATAGCCGTGGGTCGAGCCCGGGCGCGCGCTGAAAATCGGCGAAAGGTACAGATGGCTGACGCCGAGCGCTGCGTAGTAGTCGGCCTGGGCGGCGGCATCCTCGAAGGTAAAACCGGCATGCAGTTGCAGGCGCGCCGTAGCGCGCGGCGGCAGGCAGGGTTGAGGCATTCGGTGTCTCTCTTTATCTATGGTTTGTCAGGCTTTTGGCTTTTGGCGGCCTCGGTGCTGCGCAACGCGGCAATGCGCCGGCGTACGAGGGGATCGGCAAACAGCATGCGCACATCGGTATCCAGCCGGCGCTGCCAGTTAGGGTGGCCCGTCACCGTGCCAGGCAGGTTGGGCTGCTCGCGCACGCCCAGCAGGTCTTCTATCGGCACCAGCCGCAACGGCGTGCCGACGCGGCCAAGCCAGGCCAGGATGGCATCCAGCGGCGGGTGGTCGGGGCCCGCTTCGGGTCCTTGGACCAGCCCGCCGGCGGCCAGCGCCTGCCATAGCGCCGAGCGGTCGCGGGCACGCGCGGCCAGTGCCTCGGATTCGGTCTCGTCGGCGCCGAGCTGGTCCAGGCGCGCGCGCCAGATGATGTCGCGGCCGGCCCACCAGCCCGCCACGGTGGGGAGGTCATGCGTCGTGGTGGTGGCCACGGCTTCGGCAGCCCATGACTGCGGCGGCAGGAAAGCCGGTACCTCGCCGGCCTCGGCCGGCTCGGCCTCGCGCTCGAACCACAGCACGTCGATGCCGAGCATGCCGCGCGCGGCCAGGCTGGCGTTGAAGCTCGCCGGCACGGTGCCGAGGTTCTCGCCGATGATGACGGCGCGGTGCCGCCAGGATTCCAGCGCGATCAGCCGCAGCAGGTCGTCGAACGGGAAGCGCAGGTAGGCGCCCGCGGTGGGCGGCGCGCCATCGGGCACCAGCCACATGCGCGCCAGGCCGAGCGCGTGGTCGATGCGCAGGCCGCCCACGTGGCCGAGGTTGGCGCGCAGCATCTCGATAAAGGCGCCAAAGCCTTTACGGCGCAGCGCGCGCGGCGAGAACACGGAAACCCCCCAGCCCTGGCCAAGCGGGTTGTACAGGTCCGGCGGCGCGCCGGCGCACACGCCCGGCAGGATTTCGTCCTGGCGTGCCCATGCGTGGCTGCCGCCGGCATCGGTGCCCACGGCCAGGTCGGCAATCAGGCCGATGGCCATGCCACCATCGTGCGCGGCGCGTTGCGCTGCGGCCAGCCCGTGCGCCGCCAGCCACTGCACGAAGGCGTGGTAGCTGACCGCCTCGGCATGCGCGCTGGCAAAGGCTTCCACCGAGGCCGCATGCGGCGAGTGCTGGGTCACGGGCCATTGCCGCCAGTCCGCGGCGGCGGCCGCTTCCTGCGGGCTGCCGGCCGCCGCCATATGGGAGGCCTGCAGCGCTTCGAAGCGGGCATGCGCCTCCAGGGCGTCGCCCTGGCGACGGCGAAAGGCCGCAAACGCCTGCGCAGCATGGGCGGGCAGCAGCGCGGCGCGCCGTTGCCACAGCCACTGCAGCACGGCATTGCGCGCATGGGCCAGCGCGATCCAGTCGATCTCGGAGCGTGCCTCCAATGCCTGCCAGGTGGCGCGCAGGCTGAGCGCCGCCGTGGCTTGCTCGACGGCGCGCTGGCCGAAGGCGGCGGCGGGATCGGCATAGAGCGGATTGAGGAAGAGCCGGCTGGAGGGCGCATACGGGCTGTAGCGCTGGGGCATGGCGGCAAAGCCCGCGTGCAGCGGATTGATGGCGAGCGCATCGGCGCCTTCGCGCGCGGCCGCCTCGCAGCACTGCGCCAGCGCGGTGAGGTCGCCCAGGCCGGTGGGGGCGCCGCGGCGCAGCGAGTACAGCTGCACCGACAGGCCCCAGGGCCGCTGGCGCTCAGCGGGGCCTGCGCCAGCACCCGGCTGTCGCGCGAGCCGCGCATCAGCGACGCCGAAGCAGCGCGGTGGCGCCACGGCCAGTGTGATTTCGGTGTCGCCGAGCATCAGCCTGTGGTAGCCGCTGGCGGCGATGCCCGGCACGCGCAGCGCGCCGTCGTCATCGCGCCGCGCCGTGCCTGTGACCACACTGCCGTCCTCCAGTTCGAGCCGGTAGGCTTGCTGCGGGACGGTGTGCGCCCATGGGATCGCGACCGCCAGGCCCTGGTCCGCTGTGATCAGCGGCGGCAGGGCTTGCGCGGCATCTTCGGCCGCAAGATGCGCACGCGCCGCTTCGCACTGGCCAACGGTCGCGCTGCGCAGGCCGAACCTGCCGAGCAGGGCACGCAGGACATCGGGCTCGACCTCGCGCGGCCGGCTCTGGGCGTCTTCCCAGTGGACCATCAGGCCGGCGCGGTCGGCCAGCGTGTGCAGCGCCAGCATGGCGCCGTCACGCGGGAGCGCAGGGGCGGGGGCGCGGGGGGAGGCGGTGGGATCCATGGGGGCCTCGTTACGGGTGGGCAGGCTCATCCAGGCAGGCGATGGCGGTGGCGGCGGGCAACGCGCCGTTGGCCAGCGCCTGCATGGCGCCTTCACGGCTCTGCGCCAGCAGCCTGCCGGGTACGACGGGCGGATGGCCCGGCGACACGCTTGGCGCCGGCGCGCTGGCAAAGTTGATCCAGATCGTCAGCAGCGCGCCATCGCCCAGCCGCCAGCTGGCGGCCAGCGCCGCTTCGCCCACGATGCGCACGCCCGCGCTGGCGCTGCCGGCCAGGCGCGGCACCAGCTCGCTGCGGCGGATGGCCAGCAGCGCGCGGTAGTACTGGCTCCATGCGTTGTCGCCCTCGAGCGGGGGACGCGATGCCTCGAAGGTGGCGGGGTCATTGGGGTCGGGGGTCTGCGCGGCGCGCGCAGGGTCGCGCAAGGCAGCCATCATGCTGAACTCGCGCTGGCGCCCGGCGCGCACGGCCTCGGCCAGCTCGGGCGGGTGGCTGGTGAAATACAGGAACGGGGTTTGCGCGCCGTATTCTTCGCCCATGAACACCAGCGGCACCTGCGGGCACAGCAGTTGCAGCAGGACCGCCGCGCGCAGCGCGTCGGGGCTGGCCAGCGTGGCCAGGCGCTCGCCGAATGCGCGATTGCCTGTCTGGTCATGGTTCTGCAGGAACAGCACGAAGGCGGTGGGGGCCAGCGCGGCGCTGGGCTGGCCACGCCGCACCGGCTCGCTGCCGGGCACGCTGCGCGTGGGCGAGATCTCGCCCTGGTAGGCAAAGCCTTCGGCCAGCACGCGCGCGAGATGCCCTAACGCGGCGGACGCGGGCGCAGCCGCGCTGGCATCGCCATCACCGGAGGGCCGCGCATAGTCGCCGTAGTAGCCATCGTGCTCGCCCGTCAGCAACACGTGCAGGGCATGGTGGCCATCGTCGTTCCATTGCGCGTCGAAACCCGCGCTGAGCAGCGCGGCCTCGTTGTCGTCGTTTTCCAGCACCAGGTGGATGTGGCGCTCGGGGTGGCGCGTGCGGACCTCGGCGGCCAGTTCACGCAGCCAGCCTTCGTCCACGATGGCGTGCACGGCGTCCAGGCGCAGCCCGTCGAAGCGGAAGTCCTCCAGCCAGTAGAGCGCGTTCTCGGTAAAGAAGCGGCGCACCTCGGGCTGGCGGAAATCGATGGCCGCGCCCCACGGCGTGCGCACGTCGTCGCGGAAGAATGCGCTGGCGTACTGGTGCAGGAAATTGCCTTCCGGCCCGAAGTGGTTGTAGACCACGTCGAGCAGCACCATCATGCCGAGCCCGTGCGCGCAGTCCACCAGCGCACGCAGCTCAATCGGCGTGCCGTAGCTGCATTCCGGGGCGAACGGCAGCACGCCGTCGTAGCCCCAGTTGCGCCCGCCGGGAAACTCCGCCAGCGGCATCAGCTCCACCGCCGTGAAGCCGAACGCGGCCAGGCGCGGCAATTGCCGCGTGGCGCCGGCGTATCCGCCGCACAGGCCCACGTGCATTTCATAGATCACAGCCTCGTGCCAAGGACGGCCTTGCCAGTAGGGATGGCACCACGTATAGGCGCGCGGATCGCACACCAGGCTGGCGCCGCCGGCATCGTTGGCCTGGGCGCGCGAGGCGGGATCGGGCACGGTGGTGCCGTCATCAAGCCGGAACCAGTAGCGCGCCGACGGGCAACACGGCGCCACGGCCTCGAACCAGCCTTCGCGCTCGCCCGGGCCGGGCGCCACGGCGCACATCGGCAGCGCGCCCAAGCCAGCGATCTCCAGCCGGATCGGCTGGCCATTGGCAGCCGCGTCCGGCGCCCACAGTCGAAAACGCATGCGAGCGTCCTCGAGCCGGCTGGGACCGAATGACTGCAGTGGCGGCGGCGCCAGCTGCGATGGCAAGGCGTTCATGATGCGGCCTCCTTCAAGGGCCTGCGATGGGTTGATGGTCAGCTCCATGCCGAATCTGCATTCGAGTCGTCGTCCGGCACAGCCAGCAGCAGCGCCACCGAATGCGCCGGCACGGTGACCGCCGGTGTGTTGACATTGGCCTCGGCCGCCTCGGGCCGGCTGGTGTCGAGCAGCCTCCGCCAGTATTGCGCCGGCTCGGGCAACTCGAAGGCGGCGTCCTCGCCGCTGGCGTTGAGCAGCAGCAGGGTGATCTGGACCTTGCCATCCGGCCCGGTGGCGCCGCGCCGCAGGGCCAGGGTGCGGCCGTCCGGGTTGGACCATTGCTCCGGGCTGAGCGGCTGGCCATCGGTATCGAACCAGGCAATGTTGGCAAGGCCCGGCTCGATTTCGCGGCGGCCGTGGGCAAAGCGCGTTTCGGCGAAGGCGTAGAGGCGCCGGCGCAGCGCCAGCAGGCGGCTGACAAAGGCGGTCATGGCGCGGCCGCCGGGGCTGTCGGCGTCCTCCCAGTTCAGCCACGAAAGCTCGCTGTCCTGGCAATAGGCATTGTTGTTGCCGCCCTGGCTGCGGCCCCATTCGTCGCCGGCGGTGATCATCGGCGTGCCGTGCGAGAGCAGCAGCGTGGACATCAGCGCGCGCGCCACCCGGCCGCGCGTTTGCAGGATGGCGGGATCGTCGGTCGGGCCTTCCACGCTGCCGTCCGGGCTCCAGTTGGCGCTGGCGTTGTCGTCGGTGCCGTCGCGGTTGTCCTCGCAATTGGCCTCGTTGTGCTTGCTGCTGTAGCTGACCAGGTCGGCCAGCGTGAAGCCGTCGTGCGCGGTGATGAAGTTGACCGAGGCCCAGGGCTTGCGGTGGCGGCGGTCGAACAGGTCGGCCGAGCCAGACAGGCGGGCGGCAAGGTCGGCGCGCTGGCCGTCGTCGCCGCGCCAATAGCGCCGCGCGGTGTCGCGGAACTTGTCGTTCCACTCGGCAAATCCGGGCGGATGGTTGCCCACCTGGTAGCCGCCGGGGCCAAGGTCCCACGGCTCGGAGATCAGCTTGACGCGCGACAGCACCGGGTCCTGCAGGATGGCGTCGAAGAAGCCCGCACCGGGGTCGAACCCGGTGCCTTCGCGCCCCAGCGTGCTGCCGAGGTCGAAGCGGAAACCGTCGACGTGGAAGCACTCCACCCAATAGCGCAGCGAGTCCATCACCATCTGCAGCACGCGCGGATGCGACAGGTTGAGCGTGTTGCCGCAGCCCGTGTCGTTGATGTAGTGGCGCTCGCCACCGGGTATGAGCCGATAGTAGCTGGCGTTGTCCAGCCCGCGCCAGGAGACCGTCGGGCCAAGTTCATTGCCCTCGCAGGTATGGTTGTAGACCACGTCGAGGATGACCTCGATGCCCGCCGCGTGCAGGCGGCGCACCGCCACCTTGAACTCGTTGACCTGCCCGTTGCTGAAATACGCGGGCTCCGGCGCGAAGTACGACAGCGTGCTGTAGCCCCAGTAATTGCGCAGGTCGTGCACCAGCAGGAAGCGGTCCTGCAGGAAGGCGTGCACCGGCAGCAGCTCCACGGTGGTCACGCCGAGCTTGTGGAGGTGGTCGGTGAAACGCGGGTCGCACAGCGCGGCAAAGGTGCCGCGCGTATGGGGCAGCAGATCCGCGCGCAGCATCGACAGGCCGCGCGGATGCACCTCATAGATCACGGTCTGCTCCCACGGCACCGCGGGCGCGCGGTCGTCGCCCCAATGGAAGCTGGCGTCCACCACCACCGCCTTGGGCATGGCGGACGCGCTGTCGCGGCGGTCCGGGGTGAGGTCGGCGCGGGGGCTTTGCAGCCGGTAGCCGAACAAGGCATCGGACCAGCGCACAGGGCCGCTTAACTGCCGCGCATAGGGATCGAGCAGCAGCTTGTGGGGATTGAAACGGTGCCCGTTTGCTGGCTCGTAGGCGCCGAACGTGCGATAGCCGTAGACCGTGCCGATCGCCGCGTGCGGCAGGTAGCCGTGCCAGACCTCGTCGGTGCATTCCGGCAGCGTGATCCGCGTCAGTTCCTTGCGGCCATTGGCAGAGAACAGGCACAGGTCGATGCGGGCGGCATTGGCAGAGAACACAGCAAAGTTGATGCCAAGCCCGTCCCAGTGCGCACCTAGCGGGTACGGTTTGCCGGGCAGCATGCGGTTGGCGGGGGCAAGGGGCAAGTCAGGCTCCTTCCGGGAGATAGCGCAGGACCAGCGTGGCCAGCGGCGGGATGGTGAGGGTGAGCGAGGCGGGCAGGCCGTGCGACGGCGCGGCGGTGGCGGCCACCTCACCGCCGTTGCCGACATTGCTGCCGCCGTAGCAGGCAGCATCGGTGTTGAGGCATTCCTGCCAGCGGCCCGCGAACGGCACCCCCAGGCGGTAGCCCGGGCGCACCACCGGCGTCATGTTGACCACCGCCAGCACCACTTCGCGGCTGCTCGGCGCGGCGCGGCGCAGGAAGGCAAAGACGCTGTTGTGGCTGTCGTCGCCCACCACCCAGCTAAAGCCTTCCGGCCGGTGGTCCAGCGCGTGCAGCGCCGGCAGCTCGCGGTGCAGGCGGTTGAGATCGCGCACCAGCGCCTGCATGCCGCGATGCTCGGGTTGCTCCAGCAAGGCCCAGTCCAGCTCGGTGTCGTGGTCCCACTCTTTCCATTGCGCGAATTCCCCGCCCATGTAGAGCAGCTTCTTGCCGGGATGCGTCCACATGAAGCCGTAATAGGCGCGCAGGTTGGCAAAGCGCTGCCAGTGGTCGCCGGGCGCCTTGCCGATCATCGAGCCCTTGCCGTGCACCACTTCGTCATGCGAGATAGGCAGCACGAAAGCCTCGGACCATGCATAGACCATGCCGAAGGTCATGTCCTGGTGATGCCACGCGCGGTGCACGGGATCGTGCGAGAGATAGCGCAGGGTGTCGTGCATCCACCCCATGTTCCACTTGAAGGTGAAGCCCAGCCCGCCGCTTTGCACCGGCGCGGTCACGCCGGGCCAGGCGGTGGACTCCTCGGCGATGGTCATGGCGCCCGGGCAGCGGTCGCGCACCACGGTGTTGAGCTCGCGCAGGAAGGCCACGGCCTCCAGGTTCTCGCGGCCGCCGAAGCGGTTAGGCACCCACTGGCCCGGCTCGCGGCTGTAGTCGCGGTACAGCATCGACGCCACCGCGTCCACCCGGAGGCCGTCGATGTGATAGTGCTCCAGCCAGTGCAGGGCGCTGGCCAGCATGAAGCCGCGCACTTCATTGCGGCCCAGGTTGTAGATCAGCGTGTTCCAGTCCTGGTGGAAGCCTTCGCGTGGATCCTGGTACTCGTACAGCGCGGTGCCGTCGAACTCGGCCAGGCCGTGCGGATCGGTGGGGAAATGCGCCGGCACCCAGTCGAGGATCACGCCGATGCCGGCTTCGTGGCAGCGGTCAACGAACGCGGCAAATGCCTGCGGCGGCCCCAGCCGCGCGGTCGGGGCGAACAGCGACAACGGCTGGTAGCCCCAGGAGCCGCCGAACGGGTGCTCCATCACCGGCAACAGCTCGATGTGCGTAAAGCCCAGCTCGCGGATATAGGGAATCATCCGCGCGGCGAGGCGCTCCCAGCCATGCACCGGATCGTTGATGTCGCGCAGCCACGAGGTGACATGCATCTCGTAGATCGAGATGGGCGCGGCGTGCGGATCGGTGGCGGCCCGGTGGCGCATCCAGGCCTGGTCGGTCCAGGTATACGGCGGCGCCGAGGTGCCTGGCTGCGCCACCACCGAGGCCGTGGCCGGCGGGGCCTCCGTGGCCAGTGCCACCGGGTCGGCCCTGTCGGGCAGCGATTCCCCATTGGGGCTCAGCAGGTCGTATTTGTAGCGGCTGCCCGGGCGGGCACCCATGGCGTCGGGAATGAACAGCTCCCAGATGCCGGCGCCATGGCGCAGGCGCATTGGGTGCCGCGCCGGGTTCCAGCCGTTGAAGTCGCCGATCACCGAGACGCGCCGCGCGTTCGGCGCCCATACCGCAAAGCGCACGCCGCAGGCCCAGCCCATGTCCTGCACCTGCGCGCCCAGGCAGCGGCCAAGCTCGAAGTGACGGCCCTCGGCGATCAGGTGGAGGTCCAGGTCGCCGAGCAGCGTGCCGAAGGCGTAAGGGTCCGCGCTGAGCTGTTCGGTGCCGTCCGGCCAGCGCATGCCAAGGCGATAGTCGCGCGCGCCTGCCGTGCCGGGCAGCGAGCCGGCAAAGATGCCGCCGGGATGCAGCCGCTCCAGTTCGGCCAGCCGCGTGCCATCCGGGTCGGCGAGCCAGGCCGATTGCACGCCGGGCAGGCAGGCCCGCACCGTCGTGCGGCCGCCGGCGGGGTGGGGTCCAAGCACGGCGAAGGGATCGGCATGGCGTGCCGCCAGCAGCGCTTCCAGGTCGGACATGGCCAGTGGCGGTGGCGGTGGCGCGTCCCCAGGCGCGCGTTTGTCCTTCACGGCGTTGCGGGGGGGCGTGCTCTCAGGCTTGTTCATCGCCGTCCTCGGGGGAGCCGGTCAGCTTGCGCACCAGGCGCGCCAGCCCGTTGACCGGCAGGTCGATCCAGGCCACGCGGTTGGCGGCCTCGTAGCCCACCTCGTAGGCGGCACGCTCCAGCAGGAAGAGGTCCAGCAAGGCTTGCGCCTGCTCCGGCTGCACCCAGGGCTGCGGGGCGGCGGCAAGCACCTGCCAGTAGCCGGCCAGGAAGGCGTCGCCGGCGGTCTGGCGGAAACGGTCCAGCAACGCCTCGCGGCGTTGGGTCTGGGACGGAGGCAGGGCGGCATGGGTGCGCTCGTGGCGGTCCGTGCCGACCGTGGCGGCGGCGTAGTCCAGCGAGCGCAGCAGCCCGGCCACATCGCGCAGCGGCGAGGTCTTGCGGCGGCGCCAGTCGAGCGGCAGCCCCGGCTCGCCTTCGAAGTCCACCAGGTAGGTATCGTTTTGCGCGATCAGCACCTGGCCTAGGTGGAAGTCGCCATGGATGCGGGTCTGCAGGCTGCCCGGCGCCGCCGCGGCAAGTTTTGCCACCAGCTGCGGCAGTTGCGCGCGGGCCTTGATCAAGGTCTCGATATCCGCGGCGAAACGCTGGTTGCGGGACGCGCGGCCCAACTCGCCCGCGCGCTTTTTCAGCAGCGCCACGGTGCGCGCCAGCTCGGCCATGGCTTCCTCGGCCCAGAGTCGCGCCTGCGCGTCGCCGGCGGGCTCTGGCGCAAAGGCGGCATCGTCGGTCGGGCACGCAAGCACCGCGTGCAGCTCCGCCAGGCGCTGGCCCAGCGTGCCGGCGACCGTGGCGTAGCCCTTCAGTGCCTCGGCGAATTCTTCCTCGCTGTCTTCGGATGGCACGGCGTCGTCGATGGCGCGGCCGAGATAGTCCAGCGTCCAGCCCCAGGCGTCGCCCTGGTTGAGGATGTAGCCCTGCAGCAGCATCAGCGTGCGCGGTTCGCCGTCCTCGCCAGTGCGCACCACTTCGCCCAGCAGCGGCGCGGAGTTGCGGTAGCCTTGCGCGGTGAGATAGCGTGTGACTTCGGCCTCGGGGTGGATGCCCGCGGCAATGCGGCGCACCAGCTTGAGCACGGCCGAGTTGTCGAAGGACAGCGAGCTGTTGGATTGTTCGGCCGACACCCACTGGATCTCGTCGGTTTCCAGCGGCAGCGCCGCCAGGCCCGGTTCGGCCAGGAAGCGGATCGGCCCGCGCGGGCTGGGCAGCGCGAGGCCGTCGCGCAGCGCGCGCACCACCTCGCGGGCAAAACACTCCACCGCAAAGCCATCGGTGACCAGGCCCACCCGGCTGCCCTTGCGCACGCGCCCCATGGACAGCGAATGCGCCAATTGGGAGGCGCCTTCGCCCGGGTCATCGCGGTCCCACAGCATGCCTAGCGGCAACTGGTAGCACTCGGCGCGGCTGTCCAGCGCCAGCTCCATTTCGCACAGGTAGGTTTCGTCGCCGGCGGTGCCCTGGCCGAACGGGATGGCGTAGGCAATCGCCACGCTGCCGATGCGCTCGCCCTTGGAGCCGTACCAGCGGCGCCGCCCGATGTAGTGCGGCAAGACTTCGTTGGCCAGCGTGCGGCGCGAGGCTTCGGTCAGCTCGGCGTGGGCCGCACTATGCAATACCAGGGTGATCTGATCGGGCATCTGCTCGGGGGCGTCGACGTGCCAGGAGGGCGGCTGGGCTTCTTCGCTCAGCACGAACCAATAGAACCCGTAAGGCGGCAGCGTCAGCAGATACGTGAGTTGCCCGATCGCGGGGAAGGGCGTGGCGCCCATCATTTCCACCGGCACGCGCCCGGCAAAGGCGGAGAGGTCCAGCTCCACCGCCTGCGGCGCGCGTGCCAGGTTGGCCACGCACAGGATGTGCTCGCCCTCGAACTCGCGCAGGTAGGCCAGGATCTTGCGGTTGCCCGGGAACAGGAAGCGCAGCGTGCCCCGGCCGAAGGCGCGGTGCTGGCGGCGCAACGCCAGCATGCGGCGCATCCAGTTGAGCAGCGAATGCGGATCGCGCGTCTGCGCCTCGACGTTGACTGCATCATAGCCGTACAGCGGCCCTTGCAACGGCGGCAGCACCAGGCGCTCGGGGTCGGCGTGGGAGAAGCCACCGTTGCGGTCGGGCGACCATTGCATGGGCGTGCGCACGCCGTCGCGGTCGCCCAGGTGGATGTTGTCGCCCATGCCGATCTCGTCGCCGTAGTAGATCACGGGCGTGCCGGGCATCGAGAACAGCAGGCTGTTCATCAGCTCGATGCGGCGGCGGTCGCGCTCCATCAGCGGTGCAAGCCGGCGGCGGATGCCCAGGTTGATGCGGGCGCGGCGGTCCGAAGCATAGACCTCCCACAGGTAGTCGCGCTCGGCGCTGGTGACCATCTCCAGCGTGAGTTCGTCGTGGTTGCGCAGGAAGATGGCCCACTGGCAGTTGGGCGGGATCTCCGGCGTCTGCCGCATGATGTCCGTGATGGGAAAGCGATCCTCCCGCGCGATGGCCATGTACATGCGCGGCATCAGCGGGAAGTGGAACGACATATGGCATTCGTCGCCCAGCTCGGCGGTGCCTTCGTTGCTCAGCTCGCCCGCGCTCTGCATGGCGGGCGCGGCCGGCGTGGACACCGGCGGCGGCGCGCGGCTCGCCTGCCCGGTAAGCGCGGGTGAGATCGGCGAGATGGACGCCGCCGGCGCGCCGGGCCCGCCAAAATACTGTTGCGCGTCCTCGGGCCACATATTGGCTTCGGCCAGCAATATCCGGCCGCTGTACTCGGCGTCCAGGTGCGCGCGGATCTGCTTGATGACCGTGTGGGTCTCGGGCAGGTTCTCGTTGCTGGTGCCCTCGCGCTCGACCAGGTAGGGCACCGCGTCCAGCCGCAGGCCGTCCACGCCGATATCGAGCCAGAAGCGCATCACCGACATCACCTCGCGCAGCACCTGCGGGTTATCGAAGTTCAGGTCAGGCTGGTGCGAGTAGAAGCGGTGCCAGAAGTAGGCGCCGGCCACCGGGTCCCAGCTCCAGTTGGATTTCTCCGTGTCGCAGAAGATGATGCGCGTGCCGGCGTAGGTCTGGTCGCTGTCGGACCACACGTAGTAATTGCGGGCCGCCGAGCCCGGCTTGGCGCGGCGCGCGCGCTGGAACCACGGGTGCTGGTCGGAGGTGTGGTTGATGACCAGCTCGGTGATCACGCGCAGGCTGCGCGCGTGCGCCGCGGCGACAAAGCGGCGCGCCTCGCTCATGGTGCCGTAGTCGGGGTGGACGTTGCGGTAGTCGGCGATGTCGTAGCCGTCGTCGCGGCGCGGCGAGGGATAGAATGGCAGCAGCCAGACGGTGTCCACGCCCAGGTTGACGAGGTAGTCGAGCTTGGCGGACAGGCCGGCAAAGTCGCCCACGCCGTCGCCGTTGGCGTCGTAGAAGGACTTGATGTGCAACTGGTAGATGACCGCGTCCTTGTACCAGAGGGGGTCGGCATTGAGCCATGCGGCGCTTGCCGGCTCGGTCAGACGTTTCATGCTGGCTCCTCGCGCAGCGGCTGCACTCGCCACACGGCGAAGGGCAGGGCGTGCGGGTCCAGCCGGATACGCTGGTGCTTGCCCCGCCAGGCAAAGCGGGATCCGTGCATCAGGTCTTCGGCGTGCAGCGCGCCGTGATCGGGCAAGCCCCATTCCCACAGCGGCAGCTCGATGGCCGACTCGCGCACCGCGCGCGGGTCCAGGCTGATGGCCGCCAGCAGCACGTCGTCGCCAAAGCGGGTGGCACGTTCGCTGCTGCCCACGGCGCCGGTCGCGCGCGGGACGAAGCGGGCGAAGTACAGCACCGCGTCGTCGCTGGCGTGGAAGAAGCGCAGGCCAAGGTGGTTTTGCAGGGCGGGGTGGCTGGCGCGGATGGCGTTCAGGCGCGTGATCTCGGCAACGATGTTGCCGGGCTGCTGCCAGTCCCAGGCGCGCAGCTGGTATTTCTCGGAATCTTGATACTCTTCCTTGGGCACGCCGTCCTTCATCACCGGCGTGCCTTCGCACAGCTCAAAGCCGCTGTACATGCCCCACAGCCCGGACAGCAGCGCGGCCAGCGCGGCACGGATCAGGAAGCCGGGCCGCCCGCTGTCGTGCAGGAAATAGGGATTGATGTCCGGCGTGTTGACGAAGAAATGCGGGCGATAGAACTCGCGCAACGGGCTTTGCGTCAGCTCCGTCATGTATTCCGTCAGTTCGCGCTTGTGGTTGCGCCAGGTGAAGTACGTATACGACTGGTTGAAGCCCAGCTTGGCCAGGCGCGCCATCATCTTGGGCCGCGTGAACGCCTCGGCCAGGAACAGCACATCGGGAAAGCACGAGCGCACGTCGGCAATCATCCATTCCCAGAACGGCAGCGGCTTGGTGTGCGGGTTGTCCACGCGGAAGATGCGCACGCCTTGCTCCGCCCAGAACATCACCACGTCGCGCAGCGCCGTCCACAGCGCGGCGTCGGCCGGCGGGGCGCAGTAGTAATCGACGTTGACGATGTCCTCGTACTTCTTGGGCGGATTCTCCGCGTAGCGCAGCGAGCCATCGGGCCGGTGCGCGAACCACTCCGGGTGCTCGCGCAGCCAGGGATGGTCTGGCGAACACTGGATGGCGAAGTCCAGCGCCAGCTCCAGGCCCTCGGCGGCGGCGGCGTCGCGCAGGCGGCGGAAATCATCGAAGCTGCCTAGCTCAGGATGGATGGCATCATGGCCGCCTTCGTCCGAGCCGATGGCGTACGGGCTGCCAGGGTCGCCCGGGTTGGCCCGCAAGCTGTTGTTGCGCCCCTTGCGATGGGTAAGGCCGATAGGATGGATCGGCGTGAGATACAGCACGTCGAAGCCCATGGCGCGAATCGCCGGCAGCCGCGCGATCACGTCGTCGAAGGTGCCGTGGCGCTGGGTGTCGCCGCTTTGCGAACGCGGGAACAGCTCGTACCAGCTCGCATAGCGCCCGGCCAGCCTGTCGGCCTCCACCGGCAGCGCCACCGGGTGACGGGTGCCAAACGGGCGCGGGTCGGCCGCCTGCATGGCGGCGCGGGTCCGCGAGGATAGCAGCAGCTCCAGCCGGTGCACGTCGCCGTCGGGATTGCCCCGGGCGGCTTCCAGTTGGCTGGCGATGGCGCGCACATCCGCATCCGCTGCCGCCGTGCCGCTCGCTGCCGCCACCAGGCGCGCGCCTTCCTCGATCTCCAGCGTGACATCCACGCCCGCCTGCTTCTTTTTGGTGACCTCGTCGCACCAGCTGGCAAAGGTGTCGCGCCAGGCTTCCACCGTGAAGGTGTGGCGGCCCAAGGCGCGCAGCGGAAAGCTGCCGCTCCAGCGGTCGTTGACGCCGGGTGTCAGCGGCGACTGCCGCCATTCCTGCTCGCCCGGGCCGCGCCACAGCAGGACGGCGGCCAGCTTGTCGTGGCCATCCATCCAGATGTCCGCTTCCACCTCCACCCGTTCGCCGGCCACGCGGCGTACCGCGAAGCGCCCCGCATCGCAGGCAGGGGTGATGTTCTCGATGGCGATGCGGGGCGCCTGCAAGGCCGCGGCTATGCTTTTTTCCAGCGCGGCGCGCACGGCCGCCGCGATGCGCTTGCCATTGCGCCGCGCGGGCGCGGCCTGCGCGGCGCTGGGTATCGGGTGGTAGAGCTGGATGCCGGCTGGCGCCAGCGCAATGGTTGCCATCGCATCCAGCACGGCTCCGGCCGGGTCGGCGCCGCCTGGGCCGCCCTCGGCCTGCACCAGCGCGCCGGCGCCGTGAGGCAAGGCTGCCAGGATGCGGTCCGCCCCCAGCGATGCCGCCTCGCGCGCATCGGGGTTGATCACGATAGCCAGCGCCGCGGGCTCCTCGCCCGGGGCGCCGGCCGTGCGGGCCAGCACCGTCAAGGGCGCGTTGCCGCCGCTTACCAGCCGCAAAGCGCGGACCGGCGCGGTGCCACGCGCGGCCAGCCAGGCATTGGCGTGGGTTACCTCATGGGACAGGTCGTAGGGCGGCGGCGTCTCGCCGTCGCCGCCGGCCTCGAAGCCGGCCGGCACCAGCATGCCGTCGCCGATGGCGGCCGCGGCCCATAGC
>NZ_JBIUHC010000147.1:0-24209 GCF_044627735.1 Cupriavidus sp. CuC1
CGCTTTACGAACCATCGCACATCCTTCTACACGAGGAACGTGCCTATTATTACATTATTGAATTAGAAATGGAATTATGCCATGGCGGCCACCGGAGACGCGCTGATCGCGGGCGAGGTGGATCTTGGTTCCACCATCTTTACGACCTTGGTGGCGACCAGCTACCAGAACGCCTACGGCAACATCTACCGCAGGCCGGGCGACCTGTACGAGGCCACCTACGCGCGTGGCATCGAGGACCTCTTGCCGAGCGTGACGCCAATCGACACCCTGATTGGCAACGGCAAGCTGCCCGCCACGGCGCTCTTCAACCCGTATCCGCCGGCTCCGCAGTTTGCCTCGCTGACACCGCCGACTTCCCCCCCGCTGGCGCCGCCTGAGCTGACGCCGATATTTGCCCTCGGGTTCGGCAAAGGCAACCTGGTGCGCAACAGCTTCCGCCTCGGCCTGCTGGAAGACGCGCTGGTGAATCCGGATGGCGCCTTCCCTTACACGACGGTGGCGATGGCGCCGGCGGCCAGCCCGGCCGCGCCGTTGCGCCAGGCGTTCAAGCGCAACGACTTGCGCAACTGGGTGCCGCGCGCGCCGGTGCAGCTTTGCGGCGGGCGCTTTGATCCGACGGTGTTCTTCTTCAACGCGACCGTGCAGCAGGCTTACTGGCAGAACGCCAAGGTGCCGGCGGGGCTGACTTCGGTGCTGGATGTCGACGCCCCGGTGGCGGGGCCCGCCGATCCTTATGCCCCGATCAAGCAGGGCTTTGCGCTGGCCAAGGCCACGCTCGCCGCGCAGGCGGTGGCCGCGGGCGCGACCGATGGAGGCGCGTCGGCGGTGATCGAGGCCTACCACGGGAGCCTGGTGGCGCCGTTCTGCATGGTCGCCGCGCGGGGGTTCTTCGGGAATTTCTGAGCAGAAGCACGGAGAAGAAAAGCTGAGTAGAAAAGCTGAGTAGAAATGAACGCGGCCAGTCATGCATCATGACTGGCCGCTTTTTTTCATCGTGGCCAGGTCAGTCGCGGGTTTCCATCTTGCGATTGATCCAGAGCGCCAGCAACGTGCACGCCACGCCGGATAGCAGGTAGCCGCTCACGGCAAACAACCCGAACTCCACCGACAGCCCAAGCGCCACCAGCGGCGCAAAGGCGGCGCCGAACAGCCATGCAAAATCGGAAGTCAGCGCCGCGCCGGTGTAGCGGAATCGCGATCCGAAGTTCGCTGTGACAGCGCCCGCGGCCTGCCCGTACGACAAGCCCAGCAAGCCGAAGCCGATCAGGATGAACAGGTCTTGCCGCGCCGGGGTGCCGCCCATCAGGTACGGCGCGAACAGGCTGAAGATGCCGATCAGGACTGCCATCAGCGCCAGCGTCGTGCGCCGCCCGATGCGGTCGGCGATCCAGCCGGAGGCGATGGTGGCCGCCATGGCGATTCCCGCGCCGATGATCTGGATGATCAGCACGTCGTTGATGTCCTGCGTGGCGTGCAGCGCGACCCACGACAACGGAAACACCGTGACCAGGTGGAACAGCGCGTAGCTGGCCAGCGCCGCGAATGCGCCGATGAACAGGTTGTAGCCCTGCGCGCGCAGTATCTGCACCGGGCTGATCGGCTCCAGCTCGCCTTCTTCCAGCAGTTGCGTGTACTCCCGGGTCACCACCAGCCGCAGGCGCGCAAACAGCGCGACCACGTTGATGGCGAACGCCACGTAGAACGGATAGCGCCAGCCCCAGTCCAGGAACTCGTCGAAATCCAGGTTGGCGCGCAAGTAGAGGAACAGCGTGCTGGCGAGAAGAAAGCCGATCGGCGCGCCGAGCTGTCCCAGCATCGAGTACCAGCCGCGGCGGTGCGCCGGGGCGTTCAGCGCCAGCAGCGATGGCAGCCCGTCCCATGAGCCGCCCAGCGCAATGCCCTGCAGGATGCGCAGCGCCGCCAGGATGATGATGGCGTTGTGTCCGAGCGTGTCGTAGCCGGGCAGGAACGCCATGCCGGCCGTGGCAGTGCCTAGCAGGAACAACGCGGCCGTCAGCTTGATGCTGCGCCCCCAGCGGTGCTGGATCGCCATGAACAAGGCGGTGCCGAACGGGCGGGCGATGAACGCGAAGGAGAAGATCGTGAAGGAGAGCAGCAGCCCTTCCAGTTGCCTGACGAACGGGAAGAACACGCTGGGGAAGATCAGCACCGAGGCGATGCCGTAGACAAAGAAGTCGAAATACTCGGACGCTCGCCCGATGACGACGCCGGCGGCGATCTCGCCTGGCGCCACTCGCGCCCGGTGCGCGGCCTCGTGCGCGGGCGCGGGGGAAGACGGTGACGGCTGGTGCTGCTGCGTAACGCTGCTGGACATCGTCAGGCCCTCTCGTCTCTCGTTGTTCGGGGTGGCGTTTTGTGTCACTCCTTTAAGAATGGCACTTCTTTGACTACAGTGCCATAGGAAATGTTGAGTTTCCGCGGCCAGCTCACCGGCGTAGTTCCAACGATCACTTCCACGGCTATGCAATTTCGCATTCGGATAGTGCCATCCCGCTACGCGATGCGCGGGTGTTTGCTGTTTGCTGCCACCCTGCTGCTGACAGGCTGCAACGCCGTTTTGCTAGCCCCGGCCGGGGACCTCGCGGTCCGGCAGCGTGATCTAATCATCATTTCAACCGGACTGATGCTGTTGATCATCGTGCCGGTGATCGCGCTGACCCTGCTCTTTGCCTGGCGCTACCGCGAGACCAACAGGGAGGCCATCTACGAGCCCGACTGGGACCATTCCACCTTGCTGGAACTGCTGATCTGGGCCGCGCCGCTGCTGATCATCATCGCCCTGGGCGCGCTGACCTGGGTCAGCACCCACAAGCTCGACCCTTACCAGTCCTTGAGCCGCATCGACGCCGAGCGCCCGGTGCCCATGGCCATGGAGCCACTCACCGTGGAGGTGGTGGCGCTGGACTGGAAGTGGCTGTTCTTCTACCCCGAGCAGGGCATCGCCACGGTCAACGAGCTGGCGGCGCCCGTGGATCAGCCGATCCGGTTCAAGATCACGGCGTCCACCGTGATGAACTCCTTTTTCGTCCCCGCGCTGGCGGGCCAGGTTTATGCCATGCCGGGCATGGAGACCAAGCTGCACGCGGTGATCAACCAGCCGGGGGTCTACGAGGGCTTCTCCGCCAACTATAGCGGCGCGGGCTTCTCCGGCATGCGCTTCAAGTTCCACGGCATGAGCACCGAGGAATTCCAGCGCTGGGTCCAGCAAGCCAAGGCCGGCGGCGGCGCGCTGACGCGCGACGCTTACCTGCAGCTGGAGCAACCCAGCGAGCTTGAGCCGGTGCGCCGCTACGCCAGCGTGGCTTCGGGCTTGTACGACGCGATCCTGAACCGCTGCGTAGAAGCCAACCGGCCTTGCATCAGGGACATGGCGATGAATGCGAGGCGGGGCCAGGGGCAGGACAAGCCGCGGGCCTTCAACGTGGCTGCGCTCGGAGGCGGTGCCGCCCGCGCCAGCTTTGGCGCCATCTGCACGGCAGGCGATCCCGCCGGCATTGGCAACGGCCCCCGCGTGGCGTCCACCAGGACGTTGCCCCAATAACGCCAATGACGTTGCCCCAATGACGTTGCACCGATGACCTGCTGTTCCCCGATTCCTGAAACAACGCCCTTGCGGCCCTGGTGACACAATGCCCGAGCACCTCGACCTGACGCAACTGGTATTCGGCCGCCTCACCTGGGAGGCAATCCCCTATCACGAGCCCATCCTGCTGGCGACCTTCGCGGCCGTCGCGATCGGGGGCCTGGCGCTGGCTGGCGCGCTCACCTACCTGCGAGCGTGGGGCTACCTGTGGCACGAGTGGTTCACCAGCATCGACCACAAGAAGATCGGCATCATGTATGTCGTGCTGGGCATCGTCATGCTGCTGCGGGGGTTTGCCGACGCGGCCATGATGCGGTTGCAGCAATCGGTCTCCTTTGGCGATTCGCTGGGCTACCTGCCGCCGCACCACTATGACCAGATCTTCACCGCGCACGGGGTGATCATGATCTTCTTCGTGGCCATGCCGCTGGTCACCGGGCTCATGAACTTTGTCGTGCCGTTGCAGATTGGCGCGCGCGACGTGGCCTTTCCCTTCCTCAACAACTTCAGCTTCTGGATGACCGTCGGCGGCGCCGTGCTGGTGATGATGTCGCTGTTCGTCGGCGAGTTCGCGCGCACCGGCTGGCTGGCGTATCCACCGTTGTCGGGCGTGCTGCAGAGTCCGGACGTGGGCGTGGACTATTACATCTGGTCCTTGCAGGTTGCCGGGCTGGGCACGTTGTTATCGGGCATCAACCTGCTCGTGACCATCGTCAAGATGCGCGCCCCCGGCATGACCATGATGAAGATGCCGGTGTTCACCTGGACCGCGCTGTGTACCAACGTGCTCATCATCGCCGCCTTCCCGGTGCTCACCGCCGTGCTGGCCCTGCTGGCGCTCGACCGCTATGCCGGCACCAACTTCTTCACCAACGATCTTGGCGGCAACGCCATGATGTACGTGAACCTGATCTGGATCTGGGGGCACCCGGAGGTGTACATCCTGGTGCTGCCCGCATTCGGCATCTTCTCGGAAGTGGTTTCCACGTTCTGCCGCAAGCGCCTGTTCGGCTATGCGTCGATGGTGTACGCCACGGTGGTGATCACGGTGCTCTCCTACCTGGTCTGGCTGCACCACTTCTTCACCATGGGCTCGGGCGCGAGCGTGAACTCGTTCTTCGGCATCACCACCATGATCATCTCGATCCCGACCGGGGCCAAGATGTTCAACTGGCTGTTCACCATGTACCACGGGCGCATTCGCTTCGAGGTGCCCATGCTCTGGACCATCGGCTTCATGATCACCTTCGTGATCGGCGGCATGACCGGCGTGCTGCTCGCCGTGCCGCCGGCGGATTTCTCGCTGCATAACAGTCTCTTCCTGATCGCGCACTTCCATAACGTGATCATCGGCGGCGTGCTGTTCGGGCTGATGGCTGGCATCACCTACTGGTTTCCCAAGGCCTTCGGCTACCGGCTGGATCCGTTCTGGGGCAAGTGCTCGTTCTGGTTCTGGCTGGTTGGCTTCTACGTTGCCTTCATGCCGCTCTATGTGCTCGGGCTGATGGGCGTGACCCGCCGCATGAGCCATTTCGAGGATGCGTCCCTGCGGATCTGGTTCCAGCTGGCGGCATTCGGCGCGTTCTTGATTGCGCTAGGCATCGGCTGCTTCCTGATCCAGCTGGTGGTGAGCTACCGCCGGCGCGAGTCCCTGCGCGACATCACCGGCGATCCGTGGGATGCGCGCACGCTGGAGTGGTCGACCTCCTCGCCGCCGCCGCCATACAACTTTGCCTTTACCCCGGTCATCCATGACAACGACGCGTGGTGGCAGATGAAGGAGCACCATTTCCAGCGGCCCCAGCATGGCTTTATCCCGATCCATATGCCGAAGAACACCGGCGCGGGCATCATACTGGCGGGCCTTAGCACCGTGCTCGGCTTCGCCTTGATCTGGCACATGTGGCTGGTCGTGATCGTGTCCTTCGCCGCCATCCTGATCGTGGCGATCGGCCACACCTTCAACTACAAGCGCGATCACTACATCCCGGCCGACGACGTCGTCCGCACCGAGGCAGAGCGCACGCGCCTGCTTGCCACCCATGGTTGATACCACCGCCCCCTACGGCCCCGGCGACGTGCGCATGCCGGACACCCCGCACCAGAGCGAGCTGCGTTTCTACGCGACCAGCGAGGTGCATGCGCAGAACGGCACCTTGCTCGGCTTCTGGCTGTACCTGATGAGCGACTGCCTTGTCTTCGCCAGCCTCTTTGCCGTGTACGGCGTGGTGGGGCGGCGCTACGCCGGCGGCCCTACGGGTGCCGAGCTGTTCGAGCTGCCTCTGGTGGCGCTGAACACCACCATGCTGCTGCTGTCGTCGATCACCTACGGCTTTGCCGTGCTGGAGATGCAGAAGGCGCAGGTGCGCACCACCCTGATCTGGCTCGGCATCACCGGCCTGCTGGGCGCGGGGTTCATCAGCCTGGAGCTTTACGAGTTCGCGCACCTGGTCCACGATGGCGCGGGGCCGCAGCGCAGCGCCTTCCTGTCGTCGTTCTTCACGCTGGTGGGCACGCACGGGCTGCACGTGACCGTGGGGATCGTCTGGCTCATCACGCTGATGGTGCAGGTGGGGCAGTACGGGCTGATCCCGGCGAACAAGCGCCGCCTGATGTGCCTGTCCATGTTCTGGCACTTCCTGGATGTGGTCTGGATCGGCGTGTTTACCTTCGTCTACCTGATGGGAGTGCTGCCATGAGCGCGCATGACAATGCCCTTGCAGGCGATCCCCATGGCCACGGCCATGACGACCACGGCCACGGCCACGATGGCGAGGTTAGCCATAGCACCTTCAAGGGCTACATGACGGGCTTCGTGCTCGCGGTGGTGCTCACGGCGATTCCGTTCTGGCTGGTGATGGTCAAGGTATTCGACAAATCCAGCACCACGGCGCTGTTGCTGCTGGGCTGCGCCGCGGTGCAGATCGTCGTCCACATGATATATTTCCTGCATATGAATGCGAGGTCGGAAGGCGGATGGACCATGCTGGCGTTGATCTTCACGATCGTGCTGGTGGTCATCGCGCTGAGCGGCTCGCTTTGGGTAATGTTCCACCTCGACCAGAACATGATGCCAATGCACGACATGAAGAATCTCCCTTGACGGCCCGCCAGCAGGGCGTAGCCCCATCGAATCCGCCTTCCCGCAAGCGCGCCACCGGCGTGCTTGCAGTGTTTGCCTTGCTCGCCATCGTGGCGGTAGCCGGGCTGCTTTCGCTTGGCGTATGGCAAGTCGAACGCCGCGCGTGGAAGCTCGACCTCATCGAACGCGTCAATGCGCGCGTCCATGCCCCCGCCACGGCCGCGCCCGGCGCGGATCAGTGGCCGCGGCTCACCAAGGCCGCCGACGAATACCGCCGCGTGCGGCTCACCGGCACCTTCCTGAACGACCGCGAGACCCTGGTCCAGGCCGTGACGGAGCTTGGCGGCGGCTTCTGGGTGGTGACGCCCCTGCGCACGGCGGATGGCAATGTGGTGCTGGTCAACCGTGGCTTTGTGCCGCCGGAGCTGAGCGAGCGCGCCAAGCGCAGCGGGAGCGACCTCAACGGCGAGACCACCATCACCGGCCTGTTGCGCTTCAGCGAGCCCGGCAACGGCTTTCTGCGCACCAACGATCCGGTGGCCGGGCGCTGGTACGCGCGCGATGTGCCGGCCATTGCCGCCGCGCGCGGCCTGCAGAACGTGGCGCCTTATTTCGTCGACGCGGACGCGGCCGTGCCGCTCAGGGACGCCAGCAAGCGCACCTGGCCGGTGGGCGGGCTGACCGTGATCACGTTCAACAACAACCACCTCGTTTATGCGATCACCTGGTTTGCGCTGGCGCTGATGCTGGCCGCGGGCGCTGTCTACGCCGGGCGGGAGGCGTATCGCCGGGCGCGGGCCGACGATGCGCAGGGCGAGGCCAAGGCAGGACAACGTAAGCCGTAGGCGCGGTCCCCGCTACCCCACGGACGCTTCGAACACCCGGCGGTAGTTGCCGCCGAGCACCTTGCCCACTTCCTCTTGCGTGAAGCCCGCCGCCAACAGCGCATCGGCCAGCAAGGGCAGCTGGTCGTAGGTGCGCAATACCGGTGGCGAGATGAAGCCGAGCGTGTCCGTGCCCAGGCCCACATGATCCACGCCGACCACGTCGGCCATCCGCTTGAAGCCGAGCGCCATGGCAGGCAGGTCGCGGAAGGTGCCCGCGCTGGGCCAGACCCCGATCACGCCGCCGGTGCCCGCGATCACGCGCGCGTGGTCGGGCGTGATCAGCCGGCTGCGCAGGCTGGGGCGCGTAGCCAGCGCGGAGTGCGAAATCACCAGCGGCTTGGTGGCGGTTGCGGCGGCGCGCTTGACCAGGTCATAGGTGCCATGCGCGACATCGACGACGATGCCCAGGGCATTGCAGCGCCGCACCACATCCGCGCCGAAATCCGTCAGGCCCCCGTGTACCGGCGCCTCCGTCTGGATGTCGCCCAGCTCGTTTACGCGGTAGTGCGTGAGCTGCAGGTGCCGCAACTGGTGCATGCCGTACGCTTCATCCACGCGCTCCAGCCGGCCTTCCAGAAAGTCGGCGCCCTCCGACGCAATGATCACACACGGCCCGGCCGGCCCCCGCGTGGCCAGCGAAGCCGCGTCGGTCACCACTTGCATCTGCTCTCGCTCCACCAGTTGATGGGCGCGCGCGAATTCGGCCACGCCAAGCGCATAGAGCTCGCCTTCCGACGGGGTTCGCCAGGCCTCGAAGCGCGTGCGATCGGCAGACACGCGCGTGACGATGGTGTCCGTCACGATCGCCAGGCAGATCACGTTCATGCCGCCGGCGCGCATCGGCGCGGCCAGCGGAAGAAAGGGCCGGTCCGCGCCGATGGCGGGATCGCGCGACACGATCACGCAGCCGGCATGGCTGTGCATGTCGATGGTCAGCGCGGTGGGGGAGGGCTTCCAGGGGGAGACGTCTTTGATGGCCTTCGTGCCGGGCGAAGCCTGCGGCGCGGTGTAGCCGGAAAAGCGTTCCGGTGCACAGGCGGCTAGCGCGAGTGCCGCGCCCGACGCCAGGAACGCGCGGCGGCCGATTCTGCCCGGAGCCTGCTCAAGCGGCGCATCGGCATCGCCCTGACGGATCGTCGTCCGGTCAATCTGCATTGTCGCTCCACGCGTTTGCGTTCGGACTATGATAGCGCGGCGCAAAGTGCTCCCGGCGCGCGGCTTGTAGGACGGCATCCCATTGCCCTTGGCCCGCGCACTGCCTAACCTTCCTGTAACTCACGTAGTTGGAGAGTCAGATCCCACATGACCTACTCCGATTCGTTGCGCCAGATTCTTGCTCCGGATTCTTGCTCCGGATTCTCCTCGCTTGTCGTCAGGTCCGTGACGAGCGTTTCATGAGCCGCTGGACAAATCCCGGCGGCTTTTCTTTGTCCATGTCTATCGTCCGTGCCACTTTCAAGTGCTCCGCGCCGGGCACATATTTTGCGGGTGGAACAGTGCCAAAATGGTTCGTGACCTTCCCCACACAGGAGATCGACGATGAAATACGAGAACGCCGGGCCTGGTTCGAAGCCACAGGCCAAGCCGATTGCCCGCGGCCATGTCGAGCAGCCAGGAGAAGGCCGCAAAACCACGCAGCCGGGCGAGCGCGACCCGCAAAGCGAGCAACCCGCGGATCTGGCGAACAGCTCCCGCGAGCAACTGCTGGAGCATTAGCGGCGGCACTTGCAGCGGGCCGTGTAGATATTCTTCGCCAAGTGAAAAAAATCCATGAAAACCTTTCACTGCGGCGGTTGCTCCAACCTGGTTTTTTTTGAGAACGTCACTTGTGAGCGCTGCCAGGCGCTGCTTGGCTACGTCTACGACATCTCGCAGATCTGCGCGTTCGAACCCGCTGAAGGCAACCTGTTGCGCAGCTTGAATGCCGGCGCGCAAGACAAGCTCTACAAACAATGCCAGAACTACGCTGTGGAAGGTGTGTGCAACGGCATGATCCCGGCCACTTCGGAAGACATGCTTTGCGAGTCATGCAAGCTGACGCGCACCACGCCATGCCTGGAAACACCAAACAACCGGCTCTACTGGGCCAGGCTTGAGGTCGCCAAGCGCCGCGTGCTCTATACGCTAGCCGCCTTGGGCTTGCCGCACGTGGCTCGCGAAGCCGATCCGGAATTCGGGCTGCAATTCGACTTCCTGGAAGACGTTGGCGAGGAGCGCGTGATGACCGGGCACGACAACGGCTTCATCACCATGAACATTGCCGAGGCCGACGATGCCCATCGGGAGAAGACGCGTTCGCTGATGGGCGAGCCGTACCGCACCTTGCTGGGCCATTTCCGGCATGAGATCGGCCACTACTATTTCGATCGCCTGATCGCCGGCACCCGCTGGCAGGCACCGTTTCGCGAGCGCTTTGGCGATGAGCGCGTGGACTACGGCGAAGCATTGAAGGCGCATTACGACAAGGGGCCGCAGGAAGGCTGGGAGCAAGACTATGTCAGCGCCTACGCGGCCATGCACCCGTGGGAGGACTGGGCCGAAACCTGGGCCCACTACCTGCACATCGTCGATACCGTGGACACCGCCGCGGCATGCGGCCTTGCGCTCAAGCCAGGCACGGCCGCGGAGCCCACCCTGACGGACCAGACGCCCGTCGAGGACGCCAGCTTCCAAAGCCTGATGAACCGGTGGTTTCCCCTCACCTACGTGCTCAACTGCCTGAACCGGAGCCTGGGCGTGCCGGATGGCTATCCGTTCGCGCTCAGCCCTGTCGTGGTCGATAAGCTGCGCTTCGTGCACGAGGTGGTGTCGGCGGGGCCGCAGGCCGCATTGCCTGATCGGTAGGGCGCTTATTCCGGCTCGATATTCGTCACCGTTGCCACGCCGTTGACCTTGTCGAAGGTTGCACGGACCTGGCTCCCTTCCTTCAGATTGTCAAGGCTGGCCTTGTCCTTCACGGGAAAGCTCATCGTCATGGCCGACATGCCGAGATTCTCGATGGGCCCGTGCTTGAGGGTGACCCTGCTGTTGGCCGTATCCACCTTGCGTACTTCCGCTTTGACGGGTTTCGGGGCGGACTTCGAGGCGGACGTCGATGCCGCCGGCTTCATCTGCATGCCGGCCATGTCGTCTGCCGCGTGGGCGGGCAGCGCGAAGGTGACGGTGGCGCATACGGCCGCAAGGCCCATCAGATTGCGTTTCATGGTGAACTCCTTGTTCAATGTTCAAGGTTGGGGGAATGCGTGCCCCGCCTTTGGACGGCGAAGCAAAAAGAAAACTGCGGGAATCACGAACAGCGACAGCAGCGGCGCGGTGACCATGCCGCCGACCATGGGCGCGGCAATGCGCTGCATGACCTCGGAGCCGGTGCCGCCCGACCACATGATGGGCAGCAGTCCCGCCAGGATGACGGCCACGGTCATGGCTTTGGGGCGCACCCGCAGGACGGCGCCCTCCTGGATCGCCTCCAGCAGCGCGGGCGCGTCGGCCTGGCCGCTCTCGATTTTCTTGAGCCAGGACTGCTTCAGGTAGAGCAGCATGATCACGCCAAACTCCGCGGCTACGCCAGCCAGGGCGATGAAGCCGACGACGCTGGCCACCGACAGGTTGTGGCCCAGCAGGTACAGCAGCCAGAACCCGCCAACCAGCGCGAATGGCAGCGTCGCCATGATCAGCACCGCTTCATCGAACCGCCCGAACGTGACATACAGCAGCAGGAAGATGATGAGCAGCGTGAACGGCACGACCACCTTCAGCTTCTGTGTAGCGCGCTCCAGGTACTCGAACTGCCCCGACCAGCTGACGGAGTAGCCCGGAGGCAGCGGGACCGTCTTGCCGACGACCGCCTGCATCTCCTGCACGGCCGAGCGCAGGTCGCGCCCCCGAATGTCCACGTAGACCCAGCCGGAGAGCCTGGCATTCTCGCTGCGCAGCATGGGCGGGCCCTGTGTCACGTGGATGCGGGCGACATCCGACAACAGGATCTGGTGCCCGCTGCTGGTCACAACGGGAAGCTTGCGCAATTGCTCGACCGAGTCGCGATAGTCCCGCGGATAACGAACGTTGATGGGAAACCGCGCCAGGCCATCCACGACTTCGCCGACGTTCTCGCCGCCGACGGCCGATGCCACGATGCCCTGGATGTCGTCGACATTCAGGGCATGCCGCCCGGCCGCCGCACGGTCGATCTCGACATCGACATAGCGCCCGCCCGTGAGCCGCTCGGCCAGTGCCGAGGTGACACCCGGCACGGACTTCACAGCCTGCTCAATCTGGCTGGCCAGCCGGTCGATCTGCTTCAGATCGGTCCCGGCCACCTTGATGCCGACCGGGCTCTTGATGCCGGTGGCCAGCATGTCGATGCGGTTGCGAATGGGCGGCACCCAGATGTTGGACAGACCCGGCACCGTCACGACGCGATCGAGTTCTTCCACCACCTTGTCGGGCGTCATGCCCGCGCGCCACTGGTCGCGCGGCTTGAACTGGATGGTGGTCTCGAACATCTCCATGGGAGCCGGGTCGGTAGCAGAGTCAGCCCGTCCGGCCTTGCCGAAGACCGTGGCGACTTCCGGAACGGTCTTGATCAGGCGATCCGTTTGCTGGAGCAGCTGCGCCGCTTTGCCGGCCGACAGCCCGGGCAGGGCCGATGGCATATACAGCAGGTCGCCTTCGTCGAGCGGCGGCATGAACTCGCCTCCGACACGGAGGATCGGCCAAGCGGTTGCCGCGAGCAGGATCGTGCCGACCACGAGCGTGGTCTTGGGAAAGCACAGCACCCGCGCGAGCAGCGGCTGATAGAGGCGGATCAGGAGCCGATTGAGCGGATTGGACTGCTCCGGTGGAATCCTGCCGCGGATGAGATAGCCCATCAGGACGGGAATCAGCGTCACCGCCAGTCCCGCCGCCGCGGCCATGGAATAGGTCTTGGTGAAGGCCAGGGGCGCGAAGAGGCGGCCTTCCTGCGCTTCCAGCGTAAATACAGGAATAAACGAGAGCGTGATGATCAGCAGCGAGAAGAAGAGCGCGGGCCCCACTTCCGCCGCCGAGTCGCCGATCACGCGCCATTGCTCGTCGCCAGCAAGGTGCCGGCCGGGGTGTTCCGCCCGCCAATGCTCGATGTGCTTGTGCGCGTTCTCGATCATCACCACGGCCGCGTCGACCATGGCGCCGATGGCAATGGCGATGCCGCCGAGGGACATGATATTGGCGTTAACGCCCTGGTACCGCATCACCAGAAAGGCGGCGAGGATACCCAGGGGCAGCGACACGATCGCGACCAGCGCGGAGCGCAGGTGGAACAGGAACACGAGGCAGACCACCGCCACCACGATGAACTCTTCCACGAGCTTGTGCGTGAGATTCTCGACCGCCCGGTTGATGAGGCTGGACCTGTCATAGACGGGCACGATCTCCACGCCCGGCGGCAGGCTCGGTTTCAGCGCGGCAAGCTTGGCCTTGACCGCTTCGATGGTCTCCAGTGCGTTCTTGCCGGAGCGCATGACGATGACGCCGCCGGCGACTTCGCCCTCGCCGTTCAACTCCGCAATGCCGCGCCGCATCTCTGGCCCGAGCTGGATGGTCGCCACGTCGCCAAGGCGCACGGGGATGCCGGCGCCGTTCACGTTGAGCGGTATCTGCCGGAAGTCGTCCAGCGCCTTCAGGTATCCGGAAGCACGGACCATATACTCCGCTTCCCCGAGCTCCAGCACGGAGCCACCGGTCTCCTGGTTGGCCCCCTTCAACGCCGCCAGGATCGTTGCCTGCGGGATGTTGTAGGCGCGGAGCTTGTCGGGCATCAAGACGACCTGGTACTGCTGCACCATCCCGCCGATGGATGCCACCTCCGAGACGTTGGGCAGCGACTTCAGCTCGAAGCGCAGGAACCAGTCCTGCAACGCGCGCAGCTGGGCAAGATCGTGCTGGCCGGTCCGGTCGATGAGGGCGTATTCGTAGATCCAGCCCACGCCGGTCGCATCGGGCCCGAGCGCCGGCTTGGCGGCCGCGGGCAGCTTCGACTGAACCTGATTGAGGTATTCCAGCACACGCGAGCGCGCCCAATACAGGTCGGTGCCATCCTCGAACAGCACGTAGACAAACGAGTCGCCGAAGAACGAGTAGCCCCGCACGGTTTTTGCCCCCGGCACCGACAGCATCGTCGTTGTCAGCGGATACGTGACCTGGTTCTCGACGATCTGCGGCGCCTGCCCTGGGTAGGGCGTGCGGATGATGACCTGCACGTCGGATAGATCTGGCAAGGCATCCAGCGGGGTGCTGCGCGCAGCCCAGATGCCCCAGGCCGTCAGGATGACCGTGGCCAGCAGTACCAGGAAACGGTTTCGGATCGACCAGCGGATGAGGTGCGCGATCATGGCTTGCCCCCCGCGCCGCCGGCGACTGGCTGCACGGAAGACAGGACCGGCACGCCGTCACTGTTCATCCGGAAACGGAAGCGCACCTCCTGGCCCGCCTTCAGGCTCTTCGACAGGCCCCCCGCCGGCGCCTCGAAGTCCATGGTCATGGCACCCCACTGGAGCGTGGGGATCGGCCCGTGGGAAAGCGTAAGGCCCTCCGGCGTGATGGCCTCGATGCGACCGACGCCTTCATGTTCGGCGGCCGATGCCGCCGATGCCGCCGATGCCGGCGAAGCCGATGGAGCGCTCGCGCTCTCCATGCGGGTCGCCGTGCCGCGCAGGCTGGCTTCTGAGTCGAGCAGGAACTGGCCCGAGACCACCACCTTCTGGCCGGCCTTCAGGCCCTCGGTCACCTCGGTCTGCCCGCCGGTTTCCGCACCTGTCTTTACCTCCACCGGACTGAAGCCGCCGTTGCCGGTCTCGACCATGGCTACGGTGCGCGAGCCGGTACGGATCAGCGCTTCGGTCGGAACGAGCAACTGGTCGGCGCCCGGCCGTGCGCCGAACCTGACACTGACGAACATGCCGGGCAGCAACTGCCGGTTCTTGTTCGCCAGCTCGATGCGTACCTTGAGCGTGCGCGTACCCGGATTCACGTCGGGCAGGATGGCGTCTACCTTCCCGGTCAGTGCCTGACCCGGCAGTGCCGCGGTGGTAGCCGAGACCTGCTGTCCCGGCCGGGTGGCCGCCGCCTGGCTCTCTGGCAGCTCTGCCAGGACCCACACGGTAGAGAGGTCGGCCACGCGGAACAAGGTCACGCCCGGCGAGACCGTCATGCCATCCCGCGCTCCGACTTCCGTGATGACGCCATCGACCGGACTGGTGATGGTGAGGCGAGGTTGCAGCTTGCCGGTGGTCTCCACCAGGCGGATCTGGCTATCGCTCATGCCGGCCTGACGCATGCGCGCGCCGGCGGCGCCGCGCAAGTCGCCGTACGGGCCGCTGCTCATGCGGGCGACCGCAAGGTATTCCTCCTGCGCGGCTACCCATTCAGGTGCATAGATGACGATCAACGGCTGGCCCCGCGTGACCGGGTCAAGGGTAGTCCTGGCATAAGCGTGCTCGACGTAGCCAGCGGTGCGCGCCTGGATGACCGCGATCCCGCGCTCGTTGATGGCGACGTTGCCCGGCACTTCCAACACGGAGTCGAGCCGGCCTGGCTTGACCTCTGCGGTCCGGATGCCCAGGTTCTGCGTGACGCGGCTGTCGATGGTGACCGCCGCCCCGCTCGCGCCGGCATCCTCGTACACCGGCACCAGCTGCATGTCCATGAACGGGGATTTGCCGGGCTTGTCGAAGCGCTGGCCGGGCACCATCGGGTCATGCCAATACAGGATCTTCCTGCCGGCCTTGGAATCCGTGTCGCCGGCAGCGGATGCGTGTTGGGCTGCCGTCGATGGTGGCTTGAGTGCCTGGCCCCGGCTGATCCCCAGTTGATAGGTGCCATAAAGAACGCCCCCGGCGACGACCAGAGCCACCAGGAGGGAGATGATCTGTCTTTTCATTTGGCATCCCTCGCGGCGGGTTCTGTCTGCGCAGTGGGCAGCGGAACAAGGAATGCCAGGTCGGCCCAGATCCTGGCTGTCTTCGCTTCGAGGGTCAGCCGGTCGAGTGCCGTGTCGATGACCCGGTGATTGGCTTCGGCAACCGCCAGCAGCGGTCCGGTGTTGGCCCGGTAAGCCGTCAATGCCGCGTCTGCCTGGGCGTTTGCCAGCGGCAGGATGGATTCGTCGTAGCGCTTGAGCCGCTCGAGGTTGCGCCGCAGCTCAGCGCGCTTTGCCCCAAGCACTGCCGTGGTATTGCGCGCAACGATTTCGGACCTGGCGCGGGCTTCCTGCGCCTGCGCCAGCTTGGCCGACACTTCGCGATCCTGCCGGTTGCCCCGGTCCCATGGCACCGGGAAGCTGACGTTCAGCGAGCCCATATTGGAATAGGCGGGGCCCCGCTGGCTGTACATCAGCTCGACGGTCACGTCCGGCTTCCTGGCCTCGGTGGCCGCCCGGACATCGGCTTCGGCCAGTGCGATCTCGCGTTGCGAAGCCGCCATTTCCGGCACAGCGTCCAGTTCGGACCTTGTCAGCGCTTGCACGCGCAGGGGAATTGCAAGGGTTGGCTTTTCCGACAGCGGACGACTGGCCGCCTGCCCGACCCAGCGGGCAAGTGCCGCGTGGGCGGCCTCGATGGCGGCTTGGTTCTCGTCGCGCCGGTCCCGTAGTTTCTGGATTTCCATCTCCGCCGCCAATACGTCCGCCCGCGTGCCGCGTCCGCTGCGATAGGCGGCTGTGGCGGCCTGCAACTCCAGCTCCAGCGGATGGCCGTGATGGCCGAGCAGGACGCCGGCCTGTTCGGCATACCAACGATCTAGCCAGGCATTGACCACGCTGCGCTGCACGTTGGCCAGGCCGACCGTGCGCCGCGCCTGCGCAGCGGCGGCTTCGGCCTCGAAGCGCTCCGCGCGGGCGCGGCGCTTGTCCGATCGCGTGAACTCCTGCATGACGCTGATGGAGCGCATGGTCATGAAGTCACGGGTCAGGGAGAACTGGTCCGGGCCGCTGAGCGGCACATTGTTGAAACCGAGCTTGAGCACCGGGTCCGGCAATTGACCGGCGGCTACGGCCATCTGAACGGCGGCCTCAACGCCGCCGCGGGAAGCCTCGCCATCGCCGGCGCGCGTAGTGGCCAGCGCAACGGCTTCTTCGACAGACAAGGTGGGGACTGGCTGGGCGTGGGCAAATTGCGGCACGGCCAGGCCAAATGCAGGCGCGCACAGGAGCGCCTGCATGACACGACGAAGGAAATGCATAAAGCCTCCGGGAAGCAACGACGACCCGGCCGCTCAGGCGGCAGGGCACGAAAAAACGTGGCTTCGGAGGCTAAGTGCGGAAACAGCAGTGCAGGATCGGGATGGGCGGCGGTGGCGCGCGCGCGATGGCTTCGCCTAGCAGGATGGTTTGCCGGGTGAGTGTGGCGACGGGAGCGGGTTCGACAAGGCTGACAAGGACGGGCAGGAAGCCGGGGATCTGCGGGCTGGCGTGGTCGATCGACTTGGAGCCTAGCTGGCAATGCTCGAGGCAAAGCCCGTCATGGCTGCCGAGCGTTGTCTGCGTGGACTGCTCGGCCATTTCGGGGCACGACTCCATCATGCCCGCCATGTCTACCGCCTGGCCCGGCGATTCAGGCGAACCGGGCGAACCAGACGAATAGCGGCTCCCCATGCAGGCGTACGCCGCCGCTGCCAGTTGCACTGTCAGGAAGGCGGTAAGCAGGAGCCCGGCAATCCAGAACCGGCGAGGAAAGGCGCGCACGCGAAAGGTTGGTGATTTTGGTGAGAATGTTATCAGCCTTCCGCGTTTCCAGGCGCGCCTTCACCATGACACGTTGTCGCATGGATGCAGCATCGGTCCCAGGAGCATCCTCCATGCGCCCTGATCCGGATGCCCGGGCATTGCCGGTGCGGGTGACGGCCGCACCGTTCGCAGTGCAAGTACAATGCGGGGCGTTGTTCCATCCTGTCCGGGCTCGTCTCGCAATATCCCATCCCATGTCCAATCTCATCGTGCACGGCGGCAAGCCGCTCCGGGGGCGTATTACCCCTTCCGCCAACAAGAATGCAGTGCTTCCTGTGCTCTGCGCCACGCTTCTGACCGATGAGCCCTTGCGCCTGCATGGCGTGCCCGACATCACCGATGTGCGCAAGATTCTCGACATCTTCCGCGCTTTGGGCAGCAAGGTGCATATGGATGACGCAACCGGCACGCTGTCGCTGCACCACCAGGAGACCGTGTTCGACGCGGCCCGCCATCGGTTGCCGGAAGAGATGCGCTCGTCCATCATGCTGGTGCCGCCGCTGCTCGCCCGCTTCGGGGTGGCCCGGCTGGAGGACAACGTCAAGGGTTGCACGCTTGGCGTGCGCGAGATCGATCCGCACGTCGATGTCTTCCGCCGTTTCGGTGGCGAGGTGGAGCGGGCCGATGGCTCGCTGCTGGTGCGCAGCGCCGGCCAGCTGACGCCCACTGACCACTGGCTCGACTATGCATCGGTTACCACCACGGAGAACTTCGTGCTGTGCGCGGCCGCCGCGGGTGGCACCTCCACGCTCACCAACGCCGCATCGGAGCCGCACGTGCAGGAGTTCTGCCGCTTCATGGCGATGATGGGCGCGCGCATCGAAGGCATGGGCACCTCGCGCCTGACGGTGCATGGCGGCAACAAGCTCAAGGGCGGCGACTTTACCTTCGACGAGGATTTTCACGAGATCACCACCTTCCTGGCGCTGGGCGCCATCACCGGCGGCGATGTCGTGGTGCGCAACAGCGCGCCGGGGAATTTCCCGCTGATCGACCGGACCTTCGCCAAGTTCGGGGTGCAGATCACGCACGAAGACGGCTGGTCCCGCGCCACCAGTGCCGGCCCTCTGAAAGTGCAGACGCCGTTTACCAGCAACGTGCTGACCAAGGTCGAGGCCGCGCCGTGGCCTTACTTCCCGGTTGACCTGCTGCCCATCTTCATCGCGCTGGGCGTGCGGGCGCAGGGCAACGCCATGTTCTGGAACAAGGTGTACGACGGCGCGCTGGGCTGGACGGGCGAGCTGTCCAAGTTCGGCGCCCATGTGTTCTCGTCCGACCCGCACCGGCTCATCACCTTCGGCGGCAATACGCTGACGCCGGCGGTGGTGGAAAGCCCGTACATCATCCGCGTGGCGATTGCCCTGTTCATGGTGGCAGCGAGCATCGACGGCCGCTCCGAGATCCGCAACGCCGCGCCCATCCGCCGGGCGCATCCGCGCTTCGTCGAGAACCTGCGCAGCCTTGGCGTCGAGGTGGAGTGGACCAGCGAGGAGTAACGGCTGGCGCCGCGATGTTCAGGTGGCCGCCGTGTCGGGCAACAGGCGGTCGAACTCGCGCTTGACCACTGCGTAGCATTCGCAGGCATGCTTTTCCAGCGCCGGCCGGTCAAGCACCGCGATATGGCCATGGCTGTAGCGGATCAGGCCGGCGTTCTGGAGTTTCAAGGCCGCCTCGGTGACGCCGGAGCGCCGCACGCCGAGCATGTTCGAGATCAGCTCCTGCGTCATCGTCAGTTCATTGGACGGCAGCCGGTCGATGCTCAGCAGCAGCCAGCGGCAGAGTTGCTGCTCGATCGAGTGATGCCGGTTGCAAACCGCGGTCTGGGCCATCTGGGTGATCAGCGCCTGGGTGTATCGCAGCAGCAAATGCTGGATGGGGCCGCCGCGGGTGAATTCCTGCTTCAGCACTTTCGCACTCAGGCGATAGCCATGGCCGGCACTTTGCACGATGGCCCGGCTGGGCGTCGTCTCGCCCCCCATGAACAAGGCAATGCCGACGATGCCCTCATTGCCGACGATGGCGATCTCGGCGGAGGCGCCGTCCTCCATCACGTAGAGCAGGGAGACGATCGAGGTGGTCGGGAAATACACATGCCCCAGCTGGTCGCCCGACTCATACACCACATGGCCCAGGGGCAATTCGGTCAGTATCAGGTGCGGCGCAAGGCGCAACCACTCTGCTTCGGGCAACACGGCAAGGAGATGATTGGCCCTCGGGTCGTGGGTGGAAGCCATCCTTTGCCTCCTAATGCTGAATTGGGCTGCGTGCCACGCAATTTGCGCCTGCCGCGCAAGTAAGCGCCTCGGGGACGACCCCGGGATCACCAATCGAAATATAGGTCAGCACTGTGGAAGATTAAAGGCGTAGCAGGGCGGCGGACGCTGCACATTGACGAGCGGTTACCGGGCGCGGGCGGCGGGCGGCCAGGCAACGTACTCGTTGCCTGGAAGGTTTGCCTGCTTGCCCGTGCCTTGCCTGGCTAGCGGATCTGCAGGGGGATGAACAGGCTGATGCCGGGTGCCGGCTGGGGCACGTAGGCTACGGGAGGCGGCGCGTAGACATAGCGCTGGTTGTCATAGTAGTTGCCGCGATAGTCACGATAGCCGCGATAGTCGCGATAGTCGCGAGAGTGATCGTAGCGTTGGTCGCCCTGCCAGTTGCCGTTGTGTCCCTGACGGGACGAAGCATGCTGGTTGCCGTAGTTCTGATTCTGGTTCTGGTTCTGGTTCTGGTCGCGATGGTGGTTGCGGTCGTCGCCGAAGGCAGGCGTCGTCGATATGACGCCCATTGCCATCGCCAGGCCAAATGCCGCGGCGGCCTTCACGGTCGCCGGGCGCCCCCAGCCTGATCGTGTTGTTGTGGTGTTCATCATGCTCTCCTGTTCTTGAGCGAAAGCCCGAACCGCACCGGGTTGCTTGCACCGGCGGCTGCTGTCCGGGCCCCGGGGTTCAGTTCTTCATCGACGCATGCTGCTGGCGGTTCCGGAAGATCAGGTCGGCATTCTTCTTCTGCACGTCCGACATGCTGTCGTACAGATCCCGGAACACGGGAGTGAGCTTCCTGATGCCATCGGCATGCGCATCGGCGATATCGCCATAGGACTTGAGGTCGCCGACGGCGGTCATGCCTTTGGCATCCTCAGTGCGCTCCTGCCGCAGCGAATCCATCTTGCTTGCGTTGTCGCGCATGACCTGCGCGACCTTCTGCCAGAGTTGTTCCTGTGAGCGCGTAATCTGGAGCTTCGTGTGAAGGTCGCTGATGTGCGTATCGATGCGATCCTGCTTCGCGATCTTCAAGACATGGGGGGATCCCTGCGCGTCCGTGGCGGTGATGGCCCCGGCGGGAACGGCCAGCGCCAGCATGGAAAAAAGCGCGACTGACGGCAGCACGTATGCCGTCTTCGGCAAGAATGATTGGGCAGTGAGTTTCATGATCGGTCTCCATGGGATTCGATGATCTCGCCGGCAGTTCGCCATCGCTGGCGGCGCGATCGCATGCTTACTTGTGGGCCAAATTCCGGCTTGCGTCTGTCCGGCACCGGACAAGGATGAGCAGATTGGGGGCTGCCGCCGGCGTTGCGGTGCGGGAGCTCACCAACTAAAGCGGTAGCTCCGTGAGGGATGAAGTTCCCATTCCCCGTTGCCCCTCAACTCCAGCACCTGCTGGTGATACTTCAGGAGAGTGGGACGGTGGCTGACGCTGACCAGCGTCGTCGAGCCGGCCGAAAGCTGGAAGTAAAGGCGTTCCTCGTTGCCGATATCAAGGGCGCTGGTGGCTTCATCCAGCATGGCATACCGCGGTTTCGCGAGCAGCACGCGGGCAAAGGTGAGGCGCTGCTGTTCTCCCACGGACAGCACCTTTCCCCAGTCCAGATCCGCATCCAGGCCGCCAAACCTGTCCACGACGTCCGGCAGGTTGACCATCTCAAGCAGCAGCCGGAGTTCCATATCGGATACCTTCCGACCATGGTGATCCGGGTATAGCAACTGGCTGCGCAGGCTACCCAGCACCATGTAGGGATGCTGCGGCAGAAACAGCATCTGTTCGAGTTCCGGCCTTACGATGCGACCGGTACCGCAGTTCCAGAGTCCCGCTATCGCGCGCATCAACGAACTCTTGCCGCCCCCGCTCGCGCCCACGATCAGCAATCCCTCTCCCGGGTTGATCGATACCGTGAGATCCCTGACCAGGGTCCGTTCGTAATTTGGCGTCTGCAAGGTGACATGCTCGAGCGCCAGGCGAGCGTCTCGCGCAGCTTCGATCTTGTTCCCACCGCCACGCGGCGCGGCCGGCGTGACAGGCATGGCCGGCGTCTGCGCCAGGGAGCTAGAGAATGTGCTCAGCCGGTCGAGTCCGGCGACGAACCGGCTCAGGCTTTCAAAGTTGTCGACGATGACGGTCAGCGAGGCCAGGATCGCGGCAAATGCGCCGGCTGCCTGGATAGCACGGCCAACCTCGAGCTCGCCGGAGAGGACGCGCGAAGCCACAATGGCACTCGGCAGCATGATGGTGAGAAATGCATAGCCGTACTGAAACAAATTGAGGTTCAGCTGCCATCTGATCAGTTTGTTGAAGTTCGTGAAGAGATGGTCGAAACGACCTCGCACATGCAGGGATTCGTGTGCCTCGCCGCGATGAAAGGTAATCGACTCGGCATTCTCGCGCACCCGGATCAAGCTGAAGCGAAAATCGGCTTCTCGCTTCAGCTGATGGAAATTCAGCCCGATCAGGATCCGGCCGAACAGGAAGATCGAGATCGACGTGCCAGCGATCGCATAGAGGACAAGAAAAAGCACCAGCTGCCTGGAGATCGACCAGAGAACACCGCTGAACGCAATCAGCTGCAGAAGCGCCCCCAGACTGAGCAAGAGAAAATACAACGATTGATTTGCAAACGTGTTGATGTCTTCCGAGATTCGCTGGTCCGGATTGTCGATCGTGTCGCTGGCGTTCAGCTTGTAGAACGCATGATTGCTGAAATATTTATCCAGGTAGTGGCTGGTCAGCCAGCGCCGCCAGTGGATGCCAAGCGTGTTCCTGACGTAGTAGTAGAAGGCGTAGACCGGCACGGCTGCGATCAGCACATAGACGCAAATCAGAATGGAGTGCCAGAATCTGCCGGCATCCCTCGCGGCCAGCGCGGATGTGAACTCCCCCGATTGCTCATTGAACAGTACGTTCGTTCCGGTTTGCCCCAGTAGTAATAAGACCAATAAGAAAAGGTATATCCTGGCCTTCCATTTTTCCTGAGAGAACCAGTAAGGCCTTGCAATTTCCCAGAATCGCGTCAACAGGTTGCCGCCAGATTTTCCCATGATCCTTCTCTTGCCGGAGCCGCAGACGTGAGTGCATCTTCGGCGTGGCCAAGGTCCTTCTCTACGCGGCGTCAGACCAGGTGACGCCCTTGCCCGTGACATGTCGCACCTCACGCGCGCGCCCTGTGATATCTATCGGGGTCATTGGAGGGTCAACTACTGAAATATAGGCTAGCGCATCGGCGATGGCGGCTTTTTGCGGGGATGCGTGAACCTGTTCGCAGGGCATCGGGCTGCGCTGAAATAAGTTCGCCAAACCGTACGCTTGCGGACAGCACTTATGCCGGGAGGCAGCTATAAATATACGTAGGGGCGCACACGCCGCTACATACCAAAGTCGGCGCTGGGAATTTCTGGAACATGTCCGGCGTGGGGCCCCACCAGTTTCGGATTCGGATCGCGGGCGATCGATGTTCGCTGGAATTTGCGAACATGAAAAGCAAAGCCCTCCGCCCCGGATCCCGGATAGTTGGGGGTAGGGATATGTCAAAGGAAGCTCGCCGAACCGTGGTCGTTGTCTATTGAAGTCATCCGAAGAACTGGTTCTTCGCAGAGGTGGATGGCGGCTGTATCGATCGCTTCAGCCCGTTCGAGAGCGAAAAGATCGTCAACGATATCCTCCTTGTCATCTATCCCGCGGGCCTGCCGCGTGAAACCCTTACTGCCATGATGGATTGCGACGATGGCACCTTGCTGCGCACCGCGCAGGGAGTTGCCTGTCCGCCGCCGCCCGGCTCACGGCCGATCGAGCCCGCGCAAACGCAATCATTCTTCTCCGCTGGCGCCTCCTGGAGAGCCCTGTTCAGCCGCTGTATCCAAGGGTGGATGGCGGGAGGCGCAGTCTCTCGTTGAACGTCTCGTTGAAAGGCTGAACGCCGCCTGGCGCGGCCATCGCTGCGCGCTGGAAGCACCCGCGCGCAGCGATGCGCTTTCTGCGTTCAAGTAGTGGCCTGCTCAGCTACCCTCAGCGAGGGACGATGACGACAGTGCTGTCGGCTTTGCTTCCTTTTGCCCCGGTACTGCCGGTACTGCCCCTGGCGCCCGTGCTGCCGGTTGCGCCCGTGTCGCCGGTCGCGCCCGTGGAGCCCGTTGCCCCAGCGCCCCCGGTCGCCCCGGTGTCTCCGGTTGCGCCCGTATAGCCGGTCGCGCCCATGTAGCCGGTATTGCCGGTGTTGCCTTGTGCTCAGGTGCCACCCTTTGCGCCTTGCGGCCCGGCCGGCCCCGTGCATGCCGTCACAGCGAGCGCCATCAGTGCCGCGACTATCAGGTTCGAGTATTTCATGATGATTCCTTTTTTTGCTGACTTGAACGGCCCATGAAGTCGTGGGCTGTCTGACGGGCTGCATCCGGTGAGGGCGAGAACAAGCAGGGACAACGCTCCGATGCCTCTCCAGTCTCCACATTGCGAGGAGACCAGAAAAACCAGCCTTCGCGCGCAGCCATCCGTGGTGACACTGCGCGAACTCCGCCCTGGCGTCGGTACGCTAGTGTCCTGAGTCAGAAGTTCCTTGCATTATTGACGCCACGTAGTAGTCTGCGTTGAAGGCACGCAAACGGCGAG
>NZ_JBIUHC010000148.1:0-23902 GCF_044627735.1 Cupriavidus sp. CuC1
CGCCGCGCCGGACGCACCAGCGCGCCACGCCGATCCCGCCGCAGCGGCTGGGCCGCCAGCCACGCCGCCCCGAAGGCGGTGGGCCCGCAGCCCAGCTGCAGGAACACCCCCAGCCGCCGCACCCGCGCATACACCGCCCGGCACAACGCAAGATGCCCGCCAAACAACCGCAGGCTGGCCCCGGCATCGATCATCACGGTAGCCGCCTCGGGATCGGGATGCACCGTGAAATTCGGCGTGAAATGCAGCAACGCCAGCGCCAGCGCCGTCATCACCTGTGCCTCGGCCGCCGGCTCGCGCTCCAGCTGCACCACCTGCGCCGACAACGCCTGCACGCCGCCCCGACGCATCCCCGCCTGCACCCCCAGCGCCACCGCCGGGCCGTTAGCCAGCACCACCCGCTCGCGCTCCATCACCGCCACCGGCACGCTGTGGTGCAGGAGGCCGGCGCACGCACCGGCAGCGCTGGAAGCGCCGGCGAGCTCAGGCCAGTTCGGCTGCAGCGCGTCCAGCGACAGGCGCGGCAGATGCACCGCGATCCAGTACGACATGAGCTTGCTCTCCCGCGATGGTTTGGGAAGTCCGGGAAACCGGGGAATAGGAAGGCACTGGCGCAACGAGGGCTGGAGAGGACGACGGCAACGAAGGCGCCCTGTCCGGCACCGCCATCATCTCGCCCAGCGACAGCACCAGCGGCGTATCGCGCACCGGCCCGCGCCGCTTGTGAAAGCCGATCGACACGGCATTGCCCGGCGCCGGCGACAACAACAGCCGCAGCACCGCCGGCGATGACTCGCGCAGCACGCTGGCCGGCCGGCACGCCCACACCACGCCGTCGCCCGCCTGCGCCAGCACCTGCAAGCGCCGCAGCGCCTCCGGGCGCGCCGTGGGCAGCCAGACCATCACGCCGCCAAACGCCCGGCTGCGCAACACCTGCTCCGCCGCCCACAGCACATCCGCCTGCGCCGCGGCCCGGCTGGCGCCAGCGGGCGGGCGCACCCAGTACAACTGGCGCGCCGGCAAACCCCATTCGGCCAGGCACATTGCATTGGGCAGGTACGGCGGCCCGATCAGTGCCAACCGCCGCTGCGCGGCGGCCAGCGCCAGCAAGGCCGGGCGCAGCAGCCGCAACTCGCCCACGCCGGGGTCGGCCAGCAACAACTCTGTGAGCGCGCCCACCGGCCAGCCGCCGCCCGGCAACTCGGCCGAGAGCGCGTCATGGCCGGTCGGCAAGGCCGGCACGCTGCCCGCCCGGCCCAGATGGCCAAGCTGCCCCGCCCGCCACAGGCCGGGATAGCGTTGCTCCAGTGCGTCCAGCGCCCCCTGCCGGTCGGCCACGGGTGGCTGCGCCAAAGGCGAATCGCCCGATGTGTCGGGCGATATTGGGAAAAGTTGGGCGGTCATGTGATGCTTGCGGCCCAGCCTGCGGGGGGGCTGAGAGGGAGTTTCCGGTTACTGTATGTTTATACAGTATCACGGATGCGCGCAAGGGTGAAGCGGGCCGGCTTGCAGCTTGGAGAATGACAATAGTTAGCTGCGCTGAGCGTCGGTCCAAGTTCCTGCGAAGATCGACCAGAAGATGCATCCGCCATAGAGCAGCATGGCTAGCGCACCCAAGGCGAAATATTGCGCGAGCGACGCGCCGAAGGCCATCGCCGCCGCCCCACCACCGGCGAACAGAAAGAGGCGCAACGCGCCGGCAGCAAGGGGCCACTTGAGGCGTCCCGCGCCCTGGGAGGCAAAGTACAGGGAGAAGCCAAGCGCGAAGAAACCATAGAGCGGGCCGACGATGCGCAGGTAGAGCGTCCCGACCTCAAGCAGCTGTGCATCGGCACCGAAAAGGCGCAGCCAAGCCTGTGGCCACAGCGCTGCCGCCAACCCCACCAGTTCGGCAAGCACGAAAGCCATGCAACCGCCGTGGATGGCAATGCGCCTGGCGCGCTCTGTCTGGCCTGCACCGATGTTGGCACCGACCAGCGCAACCATCGGCGCGCCAAGGCCGAAAGCGATTGGTATTAGCAGGTATTCGAGGCGCGCAGCAGTAGCATAGCCGGCCAGCGCAGCAGTGCCGTTGTAGTGTCCGACCTGAGCTGTCGTCACGGCGATCAGTGCGTTGGTGAGGACTGGGTTCAGGCACGCAAGCCCGCCGACGACGAGGATGCTGCGCATCGGTGCCCAGCGCAGGGTGCCGGCGGACAGGCGCGCGGCGCAGCGACCCGACAGGCAGTACCAGCTCAGCACCAGCGTGCCCGCCGCGTAGTACACCACCAGTGCCCACGCACCGCCTGCCACGCCCAGCCTGGGGAACGGGCCGAAACCGAAAATCAAGCACGGCGACAAGGGGATCATCAGCGCTGCTCCGACGCATATCACCATGCCGGGCATCGACATGTTTCCCGTACCGCGAATCACGCTGGCAAGAGCGTTCATGGCCCACATCAGCGGCAGGGCAGCGAAAAGCACGCGGCCATATGTGCAGGCAGCATCCAGGGATGCGCCATGCGCGCCGAGCAACGAAAACAGCGGCCGCACGCCGACGAACAACAAGAGCGAGAAGATCGTGCCAATCAGTACATTGATCGCCAGCGCGTGGCGGGCGAGCTGCTCCACCAGGACGGCATTGCCAGCGCCAAGGGCGCGTGCCACTGCAGAAGAGATGCCCCCGCCCATCGCGCCCTGCGACATGTTTTGCATCAACATCAGTACCGGTATCACCACCGCGACACCTGCTAGCACGTCTGTGCCGAGCTTGGCGAGGAACCATGTCTCAATCAGTCCAGTGGACGACTGCGCCAACATCATCAGCATATTCGGCCAGCTCATGCGGGCGAGCATTGGGACGATTGGCGCCTCCAACATCGACCGCAGGCGAGGATTGGCAGCGCGCGGCATTGCGGCGCTGGTTGAAACCATGGTCATGACCTGCCCTTCCTCGAATGCATCACGCGACGCCTGGATACTTGCATATACACGCACATCAATTTACTTGCATATACCAGCATTCGTCAAGGTCGATTAGAATGGAGAGGTTGGTCGTACCGCGTGCTAGTGCACTGACACAGGAAACGAGCAAAACGCCAGGAGGGAAACCGACAATGCCGTCATCGATGAAAGATCCCTTGGTCTGCAATGGCGCCGCGCTGCGCAAGGCAACGCGGCGCATTACGCAACTCTATGACGCCGCGCTGGCACCGTGCGGGCTAAGCGTCTCGCAACGCTCGATCCTCTTGCATATCGCACGGGGTGGCCGCCCCACCATGACCGAACTGGCTCACGCCATGGTGCTGGACCGCTCTGCGCTGGCACGCAATATCCAGCCGCTTGAGCGCGATGGCTACCTGATACAGACTCGCGACGAACTGGACGGCCGCAGCCGACGGGTGGAGCTAACGCCGGCGGGACGTGCCAAGTTGGTCGAATCGAACCGGCTGTGGCGACGCGCGCAGGACCGCTTCGAGACGGTTTATGGGACCGAGCGCGCGGCGGCGCTGCGTTTCTCGCTAGCCGAGATCTACTCCGACGAGTTCGCCGAGGCGTTCAACAGCGGCACGCCACTGCATCTGTAATGCGAACAGCCCAACCTCGCTGGGCCGCCTGAATCAGGAATCGCGCTAGGGACGTTGATCCCAAATCACCATGTCTTCGCAGGCGATTTCCGAGCCATCTGCCCGCACGAGCGGTGCCGCCCGAATCTCTTTTCCCGTCTTCGCATCGTAAAGACGCGTCACAGCCCCCTCAACTTCGGGTGACCATTGGTCCGCCCAAGACTTCAGCGCAACATACACAGGGAAGAATGCCTTCCCTTTCTCGCTCAGATGGTAGGTCTGGCGCCTTCCTGCGGTATTGGTCCGGCGCTCCAGGAGGCCGTACTCGACCAACGACCTGAGTCGCGCGCTCAGTACGTTTGAAGCGATCCCGAGTCCTTTCTCAAATTCATCGAAGCGGGTCCGTCCGTAAAACGCCTCGCGCATGATCAAGAGGGACCAGCGATCACCCACTGCGCGCGTCGCGTCGGCTACCGCGCAGCGCCTTTCAACCATTTGTTTCTCCTGAGTCATATCACGCGCATCACCACCTGAGTCCCTCAGTTGCTTTCATGATTAAAGCTGCTATAGTTCAATCATACTTGCATGATGCAAGTAACTTGATGAGATATTTCGGTTGTGTTGAGGAGTTTCAAATGATCACCAAACGCCTGTTTAGCGCCGTCCTTATGTTGGGAGTAGCAGTAGCAGTAGCAGCAATGGCTACTGCGGCAACCCGAAATGTTGATATTCGCGCCGACGTTCTGCCCCCTACCCCGGAAGTCTCGCGCGCAGACGGTCAAGCACCAAACAGCCAGGTCGTTGCCGATTCGCTAGACAACGCGCGCTCGGGGGATGGCACGCTGTACGGCTATCGAGTCTGAGGATCGCCGATCGCTTATCACAATTTTTACCACCTGCCCGGCCGATCTTGTGCTCCGTGGTGCATCGCCGGACAGGTTTTTTGAATGCCGATACCTACCCCCAACAATTCGGATATCGACTGGACTTTCGAGCCGGGCCGCTCGTCGTGCGAGGTCAGCTTTCGCTTTGCGCCGACATGTACTCGGCCGCATCAGCCAGGCGCCTGCGCACACCTTCGCTGGCCGCTGGCCCAGGTGCAACGACGTAACGTGCAAGATTTACCGGGTTGCCATTCTTGGCGTCCACCAGGACCGGGTTGACGCTCGCGCCCGTGTCCTTGTCGACCAACTGCACGCTCACGCCCTCTGACGCGAAATACTTGTTACCCCACTCAAGCATGGCCAGTAGAACCGGAAGGAAATCCCGCCCGCATTGGGTCAGGACATATTCGAAGCGCGGCGGCTTCTCCATGTACTGGCGCCGCTCGAGCAGGCCCTCCTCGACCAGTCCATTGAGCCGGCGAGTCAGCATGTTGGGCGCGATATCCAGATTCTTCTGGAACGTATCGAAGCGTGTTGCGCCGTAGAAGGCTTCGCGGAGGATCAGGATGCTCCACCACTCTCCCACACGCTCGAGACTGCGCGCGATCGGACACTGCATGTCCCTGAAAGTCTTTCGTTGCATAGCGCCCCCGGCATCTCAACTGTAACTATCAAGATGATAGCACCTGCAACGCCGATCGGACCTGCCCCCTTTGGGAGCCGGACAGAGTGGAGTCCGAAGCGCGAACTAACAAGAATTGATTCACATGATGACATCACCCCTTTCGTTGGTTCGAGATGCAGCGAACCAACAGGAAATCGACTCTGACGCCAACAGCAAGTTTTTGTTGCTGGCTAACCGATTGAAAAGGGCATTGTGGAATGCCCAGGAAATCGAACTCGCGAGGGAAAACCTGACCGTTCCCCAATGGCTGATCCTCTCCGGACTGGCTTCCAACAAGGGGGCAACGCTCACGCAATTTTCCCGTACGCTTGGCTATAACGCGGGCTCCCTGTCGCGCGTCGTTCAACAGCTCAAGGTACGAGACCTGATCGTGGTGGGCAGCGATCCAGATCGGCGCCGCGCTCCCCTGGCGCTCAGCGAAGCAGGCCTTGCCCTCTGCGATGCAATTGAATCGCGATCTGGACAACTGCAGTCCCTGCTTGCGACCATGCTGGGAAATCAGCGAATGGCGTTGCTGGCGGAGCTGATGGAGCGCGCCATCGCCATGCTGGAAGCGGAGTCCCCCGCGTTCGCGGAGGATCTGCAGCCCTGAGCCATCATCCGCGGAGCCTGGGGATCTCCGCCCCGGCTGCATCCATCAGTTCCTGATTGGCGTGGGCATGGCCCCAAAGACCCCAGCCACCCGGCGCTGCCTCGGCCAGGATGACCCACGTGCGTTGCGCCAAATAGGGGTCCCCTACTGCTGATGAGACAAGATCGGTCAGCCTTCGAACCACGTCAAGCTGCTTGTCGCGATCCAATGCGCCCGCATTGGATCGCGACTTGAACTCGCACGTAATGGTTGTCTCCATCAACGTCCTGCCAGGCCTCGGAAGCCCAGGAAGCGGCGACCCATAGGTTAGGAGTCCGATCGCCGCCTGACCGTAGTTCCTGCCATCGAGTGTCAGGACCATCCGCCTCCCAGAGCCCGGAAGGCCGATACTGCGGCACGCGCGTTATCCGCCCTCACCTTGGCCTGCTGGTCGCGAGCAGCGAGCAGTTGGCGGTCCTCGTCGAGCACTTCATACAGACTTACCGCCCCCCCCTTGTACGCGTCCTCGGAAGCGTTGCGGGCGCGCTCATGCGCACCAACCTCGTTAGCTAGTTCGTGGCTTTGCGATTCGAGTTGCGTAAGAGAGATCAAGGCATCCTCGACATCCGCCGTGGCTTGCAGCATCGACTTTCGATAGTTGGCCAAGGCCTCGGCGAAGACACCCTTGGCGCCTCTGACTTCGGCATCTACACGTCCGAAATCGAACAGACGCCAGCGCAGTCCTGCGGTAGCGGCGGGTTGAAACGCCTGCGCGGTGAACAGCTTGCTTGCCGAGAGACTTTCGAAGCCAAGCAACGCCGATAGCGACACCTTGGGGTAATACTCGGCAGTAGCCACGCCGATCCGGGCGTTCGATGCCGCCAACCTGCGCTCCGCCGCAATCACGTCAGGGCGACGCTGCAGCAGATTGGCGGGGCCCTGCGCCAACGCGACCTGCGGCACGACCATCTCGCTCCTCGAATCGCGCAGTTCCGCTGCATAAGAGCCCGGCTGCGCGCCCATCAGTACATCGAGGCGATTGAGCTGCGTTTCGAGTTCGATCTGCAGCGGCGGGATCGTGACGCGGGTCTGGGCAAGCTGGGCTTCGGCCTGTGCCTGCTCACGTTCGGCACCAATGCCATCGGCCAAACGCAGGCGCACAAGATCCAGCAAACGCTGGTTGGTCTGGACCTGCTGCTGGGCGATGGCGATGCGGGCCTGCGCGCCGCGCACGCGGAAGTAGGCATCGGCCGCTTCGGCGGCGACCAGAATCCGCACGCCGAGGTGATTGGCTTCGGCGGCCTGCAATTCCGCATTGGCAGCCTCGGCGCCGCGCCGCAGCCCGCCAGCGATATCGATCTCCCACGTTGCCGCAGCGCCGACCGAATAGAGCGTCTGGTTTCTCTTGTAGCCAGGCAACGCGCTACCGATCTTGCCCGACGGGCTTTCCAACGATTGACGTTGCTTGCTCACGTCAGCGGACAGGCTGGCCTGCGGCAGCAGTTCGGCCCCGGCGAAGTTGGCGGCCGCGCGCGCCTGGTCCACACGCGCAATCGACGCCGCCATATCGAGATTCTGGTCCAGCGCCCGCTGGATGATCTTCGTGAGGACCGGATCGTTGAAGCCGTTCCACCACGTGTCCAGCGATACCGGCTCGCGCGTGTCGTTGATGGGGGCCAGTTCCGTCGCGTGCTGATAGGCCTTCGGCATCTCGCTAGCGGGCGTGTGGTAGTCGGGGCCTACCGCGCACGCTGCCAGGCCAAACGCCACCACCGCAGACGCGGCAACAGTCACTACGCGCTGGACCAGGCCATGGGGTGCTTTTTTCGTCATGTCGATTCCTTTCATTGAGGCTCACGCAAATTCATACTTGCATGATGCTAGTTACTAGCCTAGACTAACTTGCATGTTGATAGCAACAACTTTTTTGGGAAGGACCGGCGATGTTTAAAAAGTCACACAAGGATGCGCAGTGCCCGATGGCACGTGGCATCGAGCGCGTTGGAGACGCCTGGACCGTCCTGATCCTGCGGGAAGCCTTTTACGGCACCACGCGCTTCGACGAGTTCCAGAAAAGACTGGGCATAGCGCCCAACATGCTCACGCGGCGACTGAACACCCTGGTCGAAGAGGGGCTGATGACCCGGCAGCAGTACAGCGCCCATCCGCCACGCGACGACTACGTGCTCACCGACCTCGGCCGGGACTTTCGTCCCGTGCTGCTGACGCTCATGGCGTGGGGAAGCCGGCACTTCGGCCACGACGGTGAAACCATACGACTGGTCGAGCGTCGGTCCGGCCGCCCCGTGCGTCTTGCGCTTGTCGACGCGGAGACCGGCGACCTGATCACCGAAGCCGGCCACTACATCGCGCCCGGCCCCGCGGCCAGCGAAGGACTTCGGGCCCGCCTCGCCCGCTCAGCCCAAGCCCAGCCCCTCGAATCGAACCCCTCTGTGCCCGCCACGGGCGCTTTCTAAATACGGAGCAATCTCATGACAAGCACTACTACTGCGAATCGCGCCCCCTCTGAGGCCGCCCCCTCCAGGCTCAAACTGAATAAGAAGGCACTACTGATCCGCGGCAGCGGCGCGTTGATTGCTCTGGCCGCAGCAGGATATGGCTACCACTGGTGGACTGGCGCGCGCTTCGTAGAAGATACCGATGACGCGTACGTCGGCGGGGAGGTCACGTTGATTGCCGCCAAGGTGCCCGGATACCTCGCCGAAGTCCTTGTGACAGACAACCAGCAGGTGCACGCAGGGGACTTGCTGGCACGCATCGACGACCGCGACTATCGCGCAGCACTGGCGAAGGCGGAAGGCGCCGTGGCATCGCAACAAGCGCTCCTCGCCAATCTCGATGCCCGGGAAAGGCTTCAGCAAGCCGTGATCGCGGAGACTAAGGCAGGCGTTGCTGCCGTCGACGCAGAGACGGTTCGGGCGCGCGATGATCAGGCGCGTTACGCCAGCCTGGTCGCAAAGTCTGCCGTATCCATTCAAAGCTCGCAGAAGGCCGATGCCGACTACAAGCAGTCGCTCGCCAATGGCCAGAAAGCCAAGGCAGGCGTCGAAGCCGCCCAGCGGCAACTCGACGTCATCGCCACGCAGAAACAGCAGGCACAGGCGTCGCTGACCCAGGCTATCGCCGAGCGCGACATCGCACGCCTCAATCTGGGGTACACCGAGCTCCGTGCGCCCGTTGACGGGACGGTGGGTAATCGTCGCGCACGCGTCGGTATCTATGCTGCCAACGGCGGGCAATTGCTATCGATCGTGCCTGCCAAGGGTCTCTGGGTCGATGCCAACTTCAAGGAAGGACAACTGGCCCATATGAAGCCTGGCATGCGTTCCACGATCGTGGCCGATGTCATGCCGGGCAAGGTGTTCCACGGGCGCGTTGAAAGCCTCGCACCAGCCACTGGCGCCCAGTTCAGCGTATTGCCGCCCGAGAACGCCACCGGCAATTTCACCAAGATTGTTCAACGCGTACCCGTGCGCATCGTCCTCGACGAACAAGATGCAAAGCTCGGCATCCTGCGGCCGGGCTTATCGGTCGTTGCGGAAGTCGATACTCACGCGGCCAAGGAAGCGAGCAAATCATGAGCACCGCAGTCACCGCAAACCCTGCTGCACCCAGCGCAGCTGTGCCCTCGCCCGTCCCGTCACCCAGCGAACTGCCGATGAGCACAAAGGTGTTCGCCTTTGCGACGATGTGCGTAGGCATGTTCATCGCATTGCTTGACATCCAGATCGTCTCCGCATCGTTGCGCGATATCGGCGGCGGCATCTCCGCGGGCGCGGATGAGACTGTCTGGGTGCAGACCGCATACCTGATCGCGGAGATCATCGTCATCCCGTTGTCTGGATGGCTTGCCCGGGTCATGTCCACGCGCTGGTTGTTCGCAGCCTCCGCCGCCGGTTTCACCGTAACCAGTCTGCTCTGCGGGATCGCCTGGAACATCGAGAGCATGATTGCCTTTCGCGCTGCGCAGGGCTTCCTGGGTGGCTCGATGATTCCAATGGTCTTCACCACGGTGTTCGCGTTCTTCGAAGGACGCCAGCGCGTGGCGGCAGCCGCCATCATCGGGGGACTGGCGTCGCTGGCACCGACGCTCGGGCCCACTATCGGTGGCTGGATTACGGACAACTTCTCCTGGCACTGGCTCTTCTTCATCAACCTCGCCCCCGGCGTGTTCGTGACGGTCGTGGTGCCAATGCTCGTCAAGATCGATCAGCCGGACCGGTCGCTGCTCAAAGGTGCCGACTATCTCGGCATGGTTCTGATGGCGCTCTTTCTCGGCTGCCTCGAGTACACGCTGGAGGAAGGGCCGCGCTGGGACTGGCTCGGAGATCAGGCCATCCTGACCACCGCGTGGATATCGGGGCTCTCGGGAATCGGCTTCCTATGGCGTTCCCTTACCTACAAGAACCCGGTCGTCGATCTACGGGCGCTGAAAGACATCAATTTTGCCCTTGGATGCTTCTTCTCTTTCGTCATCGGCATCGGCATCTTCGCAACGATCTACCTGACCCCGCTGTTCCTGGGGCAGGTGCGCGGGTTCAGCGCATTGCAAACCGGGCTGGCCATCTTCTCCACTGGTCTGTTTCAGGTGTTGTCGATCCCCATCTACTCATACCTCGCGAACCGGGTGGACCTGCGGTGGCTGTTGATGGTCGGACTCGCGCTCTTCGCCCTGTCGATGTGGAACTTCGCGCCCATCACCCATGACTGGGGTAGCGCCGAACTGCTGTTGCCACAGGCCATCCGCGGCATGGCACAACAGTTCGCCGTTGCACCCACAGTGACCTTGACGCTGGGTGGCTTGCCGCCCGCGAGACTGAAGCTCGCCTCCGGCCTGTTCAATCTGATGCGCAATCTCGGCGGTGCTATCGGCATCGCAGCATGCGCCACGATCCTGAACGACCGGACAAACCTCCACTTCCTGCGCCTGGCCGAACACCTGAACATCCGCAACGAGTCCATGGCCGCATTCCTGAATGATTCGACGACTCACATGATGACATTGAGTAACGAGGTCAATGACGGCAATGCCGCCGCCATCAGGCAACTTTGGGCTCTTGCCATGCGCGAGGCTCACACGCTCACCTATGCCGATGCATTCCTCGCCATCTTCGTGTGCTTTGCCATCGCGACGCCGCTGGTACCGCTGATGCGCAAGGTCTCGCCGCCAAAGGGCCCGTCCGCCGATGCCCATTGACCCTATCCGGAGACAAAGATGACACGACACCATCCAATCCTGCTCTTGCTGTCGGCGATCTTCGCCGCAAGCTTGGCTCCGGCTGCACACGCCACCGGACAGCCGGCGCACGATACCAGTCTGGCGTGCGCGCGCGCTGACAACAAATATTGCAGGCTTGCCGACGCAATTTATCCAGGCGGCAAGCCAGTACGCCATCCCGACGACCTCGGGTCCCCCGCTTGAATCACCTTAGTGAGGTAGCAATGAGTACAAAAGAAGTCGTGCTGTGTCAGCCAGTCCGGACGCCCATCGGCGCATTCAACGGCTCGCTGAAGACCGTCCCGGCCACGGAGCTTGGCGCCACCGTAATTCGGGCAACAGTGGAACGTGCTCGGCTGGACCCCGAGCTTGTCGGCTCCGTAGTGTTCGGCAACGTCATCCAGGCCGGCAACAAGATGAACCCGGCGCGCCAGGCAGCGATCAACGCAGGCATTCCGAAATCCGTCCCGGCGCTGGCCGTCAACCGCGTATGCGGATCCGGTGCCCAGGCCATCGCCTCGGCAGCGGACGAAGTCCGCCTGGGCTATGTCGACTTCGCCATTGCAGGCGGCATGGAGAACATGGACCGCGCACCGTACCTGATGCCCGCTGGGCGCTGGGGCCAGCGCATGGGCGACAGCGTCCTGCATGACAGCATGCTGATGGACGGCCTGGTCGACGCATTCTCCGGTGAGCACTCCGGCTGGCATACCGAAGATCTCGCGGCACGCTATCAACTGAGCCGGGAGGCGCAGGATCGCTGGGCCGAACGCTCTCAGCAAGCGTTCGCGTTGGCCCAGGCACAGGGCAAGTTCGACGAACAGATCATCGCCGTAACCCTGAAGGGCAAAGCCGGTACGACCTTGTTCGCTAAAGATGAAGCGAATCGCCCCGATACCACGCTCGAGGGACTCGCCAAACTGAAGCCGGCCTTCCGTCGCGACGGGACGATCACCGCCGGCAATGCGCCCGGCATCAACAGCGGTGCAGCGGCCATGATCGTGGCGGATCGGGCCGTTGCCGAGAAGCATGGTCTCCAGCCTCTCGTACGGCTCGTCGCCTATGGCCTGGGCGCGGTTGAGCCGGGAATGTTCGGCCTGGGTCCTGTCCCTGCCGTCCAGCAGGCGCTCAAGCGTGCACATTGGTCGCTTGCCGATGTCGAACGCTTCGAGATCAATGAAGCCTTTGCCGCCGTGCCCTTGGCCGTTGCAGCGGAACTGGGCTTGCCGCACGACATCATCAACGTCAACGGCGGCGCGATCGCGCATGGCCATCCGATCGGCGCGACGGGCGCCGTCCTCACCACGCGGCTCCTGCACAGCATGCACGCTGATGGCATCCGACGCGGCATCGTCACGCTCTGTATTGGCGGTGGCCAAGGCATTGCGCTCGCCGTCGAAGCAGTACGCTAGAAGATCGGGGCATAGCATCTGGCAGTGTTTACTTCGTACGCGAAGCATATATACTTCCCATGCGAAGTAAATCGCTGCCACCACCTTACGACTGCCACTTCAAGGAGACATTGCCATGACATCAGAAGTCATAACCAACCGTGTCGGCGGCGTGCTAACAATCACGATTGCCCGGCCGGACAAGAAGAATGCACTGACCAATGCGATGTACGGCGCATTGGCAGACGCGATCGACAGCGCCGCATCAGATCGTGAAATCAGGGTGATCCTGTTCCAGGGCGAGGGCGACTCGTTCACGGCAGGAAACGACATCGGAGAGTTCGCCGCGCAAGCAGCCGGCTCGGGCCCGGCCGAGCGCCATGTCTTCCGGTTTCTCGATAGCCTTGCCAGGACCAGCATCCCTGTGGTCGCTGCAGTACAGGGCAAAGCCGTAGGCGTTGGCACGACCATGCTGCTGCATTGCGACTATGTGATCCTGACGGAGGACGCCCAGCTAATCACGCCCTTCATTAACCTAGCATTGGTCCCGGAAGCGGCCTCCAGCTACCTTCTGCCATTGCGTATCGGCCACGCGCGCGCCTTCGAGATGTTCGCGTTCGGGGACCCGCTGCCCGCAGCCACCGCGCTGGCGTGGGGCATTGCGAACAGGGTCGTGCCGAATGCCGAACTGCAAAGCGAAGCAAGACGGGCGGCGGAACGCATCGCGGCGAAGCCGCACGGATCCATGACCGCCATGAAGCAACTGATGCGCGATGTGGCGAAACTCGCGTCGCAAATGGACGCCGAGCGCGCGATATTCACCAAGCGGCTGGAAAGCGATGAGGCGCGCGAAGCATTCACGGCCTTCGCCGAAAAACGCCAGCCTGATTTCACCAAGATCCAGATGCGCTAGAAAACCGATGGCAGGACACCGCGCTGCCCTGCCCTATTCGAGGCCCTTGTCGCCTTCCGCGGATGGAAACTTGTCCTGAAGGCTACTCAGCCACCGAGCCACAACATCGATTTCTGCCTTGGAAAAGCCTTCGGTCAACCGGGCGTTCAGATCGACCAGCCCGTCCCGGGAGCGCTTGACGGCTGACCGGCCTTTCGCGGTCAGCCGCAGGCGCCATACGCGCCGATCCGCTTCATCGACCTCGCGAGCCAGCAATGCCGCATGCTCCATGCGGTCGGCCAGGCCACTCAGCCCCGATGCCCCGAGATCGAGCGCCGCTGCCGCCTCGCTCATCAGCGCACCATCGTTTTTCTCGAGATAGAACAACAGGCCGGACTGGGCCGCCGTGACGCCCCCAAAGCTGGTCCGCGACTGGGTCCAGCGCTGAAGTCTGCGATGACCAACGTTAAGTAAATAGACCAGGCGGTGATCACTTGTCATCAGTTGCCATATTTATAGCCAGACCATCCACATGTCTCGGCCCATCGGGCCGACATCGTGGCGGCAGAAAAAGTGGCAATGAATATAGCACGCCCGGTCTCAGCATAAGCCGCGCGCTGTCCAACCAGCCAAGAGCTCCCCCGGCAATCAGCTGAAGCGTACGCTCCCAACATCGATCGAGACGAGCACCCGACTGAGATCCGCGCGCATGTCGGCGTTACGACGATAGGCCAGACGGCGAGACGGCAGGACAATCCCGTCCGCAGTCACATGATCATACACATACTGCGCCGCAGCGAACCCGCCTGCGATATCCACGTGATAGTCGTGCCGACGTAGCAACCCGTCCTCACCGAAATAGAAGTCCTGTACATTGCAGTGACTCTCGATATTGGCAGGGAATCGGACCCGCAGCCCTCGCCATGTCTGCGCGCCTTCGCGCCATGGCTCGATTTCGGTGGTTCCAAAGCCGGGTAGCGCTGCAAGGAACGGTGTAGTCAGGTAGGTCCACAATGCGTAGCCATTGAAGTAGGCGCGCTGCAAAGGGTTCCAGGGTGAATCGATCGTATGCCCATCGAAACTGCGCCTTGGATCCTTGAGTTCCTTGACCAGCTCCCCTTTTGTCGTCTCAATCGCGACGCGTCCCGGTTCAAACCGGGTGCGCCAGTCAGGATTGCCAAACGGCATCACTGACGCACGCTCTTCGTGGAGCGATACAGTCATCGTCCGAGGAGCCGGATCCTGAACCAGGCCTTTCATGGCCCAAAGCGAGCCGCCGGTCACGATCGTTGCAGTCACCTCACTGAAGCTCTTCCAGCGATCGATGCCGCCATGGGCTTCGAGCACTTCATCCAAAAAGCTGCTCATCGCTTTCCTCCGGCCGATTAGAGCCCATCACTGCCAGCGACGCGGCGTTGTACGACCAGATTCACGACAAACACCTGCACTGGCTCATCTTTCTGGTTGAAGGTTGTGCAGCGTGCCTTTACGAGCCCGTGCTCGGGGCGCGACTTCGAAGTGCGCGTTTCCAGTATCTCGGTCTCTGCATGCAACTCGTCCCCCGGTCGGACTGGACGCGGCCAATTCAATTCCTCCATGCCAGCGCCGAGAATGCCTCCGGCCGGGCGGAACTCGCTATCCACAAGAAGACGCATGGACATTGCAGCGGTGTGCCAACCGCTTGCCGCAAGTCCTCGAAAGATCGAGTTTCGAGCCGCGGCGTCGTCCATATGAAATGGCTGCGGATCGAACTCGGCAGCGAACGACTTGATCCGTTCCGCGTCCACTTGCAACTTCCCGGACTGATACCTCTGGCCGGGAGCCAGGTCCTCAAAGAACTGCGTGCTCATCGTATTCACTCCAGGCGCTGCGTGTTAATTCCTTAGCGCATGTCGCGGACGGCTTCCAGAAGCTCCAGAGACATCGCTTCCGACCGTACCGCACGGGCAAGCACCATGCCGCCCACCATCGTTGCCAGCATTCTGATTGCGGATGCGCGCGCCGCTTCATTGCCGCCCTCACCTGCTATCAGTTCTATCAGCGCATCGATGCGCGCCTCGAAACGCCGCTTGGTATCGGCATCAAGTCGCGACACATCCGATCCGAGCGCAGCAATGGCACAGCCAGCCTCGGGATGATCGCGATGTTTGCGCGTCACGTATACGTCCATGACGGCCTGTTTGCGCTGCCTGACCGGCACAGCAGCCGCTGCTGCCTCAAGTTGCGACATGGTTTGATCGAATCCCGCATCGAGTGCATCGGCAATCAGGGCGTCTTTGGACTCGAAATGTGCATAGAAGCCTCCATGCGTCAGTTTCGCGGCTTTCATCAACTGCGCAACGCCAACGCCGTTGACACCATGTTTCCGGAACGCCGCCGCCGCAGCGGCGATGATCTTGCCGCGGGTCTCCTCCTTGTGCTCAGGTGTATAGCGCATCGACAGCCTCCTCTATGATTGCTACGCCGATTATAGGATGATACCCATCATTCCATGCCCTAGGGAAAGCACCGAGGGGCATTCCGGGCCATTCAACCTTGACCCTCACGGCCGCGAATTCTATGATGTTAACATCGTATACATTATTGATCGTGACAAGGAGACAGCGTGGACTTCAACGGCTCACAACATATCAGCGCACCGCGAGCAGAGGTCTGGCGACGCCTCATCGACCCACTGACGCTGCAGCAATGCCTGCCCGGTTGCGAGCACTATCAGCAACTACCCGATGGAAGCTACGACGTTGTCATCGCGGCTGCGATCGGGCCAATCAAGGCCCGCTTCAAAGGCATTGCGCAGTTCTCGAACCACCAGGAAGACATCGGGTACCGCGTCGAAGGTAACGGCAGCGGAGGGATCGCTGGATTCGGCAAACTCAGTGCCGACGTTCGCCTTGAGGATAGCGACGGTGGCACCGCTTTGCACTATGCGGCAAGGGCGCAATTGGGTGGCAAGCTCGCGCAAATCGGATCACGTCTCGTTGGCACGGTGGCGAACAAGTTTCTAGCCGATTTCTTCCTGCGGCTCGAAAAGCTGGTAGGCGAGTCCGAAGAACATGATTCGCCCTAAGATATGACGATCATCATTCCAAATGGAGCTGAATTCAGGCTGCCGGCCGAGGAAAAGGAGACAACGTGACATCGATGGAAATTCAAAACCTCGTCAATGACGAGCCTCGCAGGCTGACAGCGGAGCCGAGACAGCTCCTTGTGCATCTGCTACGGGATACCTTGCGTTTGACTGGTGTGCATATCGGCTGCGACACATCCCAGTGCGGGGCCTGCACTGTCCTGATCGACGGACAGACGGTCAAGTCATGCACCGTGCTTGCAGTCCAGACCGAAGGTTGTTCCCTGCACTCGATTGAGGGCATGGCAGGCGACCGGATCACGAACTCGCTCAAGCAGGCGTTCAATGAGAGCCATGGCCTGCAGTGCGGCTTCTGCACGCCTGGGATGTTGCTCGCCGCGCGCGCCCTGCTGCAGAGCACTCCAAGCCCCACCGAGGACGATGTACGGCATGCGCTGCATGGCAACCTTTGCCGGTGCACGGGATATCAGAACATTGTCGATGCGGTCTTGCTCGCAGCCACCCGGCTGCAACAAACCAGCGGCCACGAGGCAGAGGAGCTAACTCATGACTGAGAAGGATCGCGAGCCCCGCAACCGGTACATCGGAAAACCTGTCCTGCGACGGGAAGACCAACGGCTCATGAGCGGCATGGGCAAGTTCACCGACGACTTCCAGTTCCCGGGCATGGTGTATGCCGCTTTCGTCAGGACGCCCTTTGCGCATGCGCGCATCCGGCACATCGACACGTCAGCAGCGCTGGCCCTGCCAGGTGTGGTCGGGGTGCTGACCCATGCGGACATTGCAGACCGGATCGGCAACATCCGACCGAATTGGGTCGTGGGCAATTCGAAGGTGCCGCCACATCCGGCCCTACCTTCGGAGCGAGTCCGCTATGCCGGTGAAGCGGTGGCCATGGTCGTCGCCCAGACACGTGCACTGGCAGCCGACGCCGCCGAGCTGGTGAATGTCGATTACGAGGAGCTGCCTGTTGTCGTGGACGCCGAAGCCGCGCTGCGCGATGGCGCCCCACAGCTCCATGACAACGTACCGGGCAACCTGATTGGCATTTTTCGCCTCAAAGGGGGCGATTATGACGCTGCCGCCAAGGCAGCGGATCGTGTGGTTTCCATCCGCCTGGTCAATCAACGATTGATTCCCAGCCCCCTCGAGCCGAGGGCCCTTTGCGCCAGCTATGACCCGCTCGACGAGCGTCTCACGTTTGTGCTGCCAAGCCAGGTGCCCCATATGTCCCGGCGCTGGCTGGCGGAGACCCTGGGCTGGCCCGAGCACCGGATCCGCATCCTGGCGCCTGATATCGGCGGTGGGTTCGGTGCAAAGATGCACTTCTACGTGGAAGAGGTACTGGTCGCCTTCGCCTCGCGACATTTCGGCCGGCCTGTGAGTTGGACCGAAACGCGCAGCGAGAACCATGTGGCGACCACGCATGGGCGCGCGCATGTCGAGTATGTGGATGCCGCGGTCACGCAAGCCGGCAAGGTCCTCGGAATCAAAGTCCGTTCCTATGCCAACCTTGGCGCGTACCTATCCAATATGGCCACCGGTATTCCCACCATCAACACGGCCAGCTATGTCACCGGCAACTACCAGATCGGTTCGGTGGATGTGGAAGTCGACCTGGTCACGACCAACACCACACCGGTTGACGCATATCGCGGCGCGGGCCGCCCCGAGGCGGCCTATATCATCGAACGCCTGATGGATGCTGTAGCCAGCGAGCTCGATATGGATCCCGTCGCGCTGCGTCGGCTCAACCTTGTGCAACCGGATCAGTTCCCCTACCAGGCGCACGAAAATGCGCGCGGCAAATGGGACAGCGGTAACTACCAGGCATGCCTGTCCCAGGCGACGGAGATGATCGACTATGACGGCTGGCGCACGCGTCAGGCGACACTACGGCAGCAAGGCAGGTATATCGGCATTGGCGTGACCTGCTACCTTGAGCTGGTAGGCATGGGCAATTCCGCCATCTTGCCGAAAGTCGGCTTCGACCGCGGCGGTTGGGAGAGCGCCCATCTGCGCGTGCATTCCGATGGCAAGGTGACGCTGTTCAGCGGGTCGATGCCGCAGGGCCACGGTCATGCCACAAGCTACGCACAGATTGTCGCGGAGGTCCTTCAGCTGCCGATGGAAGATATCGACGTCGTGCAAGGTGACACGGATCGCGTGCTGGCCGGTCATGGCACATTCAATTCGCGCTCCATGCCGGTGGGCGGCTCGGCAGCGTATGTCGCGGCTGGAAAGATCCTGGCCAAGGCACGCAGGATCGCTGCCATCATGCTGGAATCCACCGAGGAAGGCGTCCGTTACGCGGATGGCATCTTCTCGCTCGAATCGGGCCTCACCGTGCCTTTTTCCAAGGTCGCCCGAATGGCCTATGTCGCTGGCAAGCTGCCTCGCGATATGGAGGCGGGCCTGGACGAACGTGTCTTCTATGAACCTGTCTCCCTGGGCGCGCCCAATGGATGCCATGCCGTGGTAGTGGAAGTCGATGTCGACACGGGGATGGTGGAGATCCTCGACTACGTGGCCGTGGACGATGTGGGCGTGCTGATCAATCCCCTGCTGTGTCACGGGCAGATGCACGGTGGCATTGCACAAGGCATCGGACAGGCGCTCTATGAGGAGGCCATCTATGACGAGTCTGGCCAGTTGCTGTCCGGCTCCCTGCTCGACTATGGTTTCCCGCGGATCGAGCAGATTCCACGGATGCGCACAGCATTCCAGGTGTCGCCGTCGCCAACCAATCCACTTGGCGTCAAGGGTATTGGCGAGGCTGGCTGCGTCGGCGCACCGCCGGCGGTCGTCTCTGCCGTATGCGATGCCCTGAAGCCATTCGGGATCGCTCATCTCGACATGCCCTTGACGCCGCCGAAAGTCTGGCGCGCCATCCAATCCTCCTCGCGGAGCTCGACATGATTCCCTACCCGGTTGACTACGTCAGGGCCACAAGTGTGCCGCATGCGCTCGCCCTGCTATCTAACGATGCAGAAGCCAAACTTCTCGCGGGCGGCCACACGCTGATTCCCTTGATGAAGCTCCGTCTTACCCACACGTCGAAGCTCATCGACATTGCAAGACTCCCGGAGTTGCTCGGAATTGAGGTCCACGCAGATCACATTGAAATAGGACCGGCCACCACGCATGCCGGGTTAGCGTGCGACGCACGCCTTCGTGAGCTTTTGCCGCTTATCCCTCTGGCAGCCAATGTCATCGCGGATCCGACCGTCCGTAACCGCGGAACAATTGGTGGCTCGTTAGTCAACGCCGATCCATCGGCGGACTGGCCGGCTATCATGCTCGCCCTGGACGCCCAGATGGAAGTCGCCAGCATCAACGGATCCCGATCTATCTCCGCAGATTCTTTCTTCATCGGATTCATGTCCTCGGCTTTGGAATCGGGCGAATTGCTTACCCGCATCCGCATTCCGTTGCCTGGTCCAGACCGTGTTGCGTATCGGAAGTTCCGTCATCCCGCGTCCGGATATGCTGTGGCCGCCGCCGCTGTCGCGTTGCAGTACTCGGACGCACAGTGCACGGGAGGCCGGATTGGCATTACCGGTGTCGCCGAGACGGCGTTCCGTCCTCCCGCCGCAGAGCGCATGCTAAGTGAGGGATTCTCGGGAACCGAGAGCGATATCGCCCATCTTGTCGACGTGGCGTTTGCGGACGTGAAGCCGCTCGAGGACAACTTCGCTGACAGCGCCTATCGCATCCACTTAGGCAAGGTCATGCTCAAGCGGGCACTGGTAGACGCGGCGACTCACGGATGACAGGCCCGGACAATGAAATCAAACCAGTTTACCTGCCGCGCCACCATGGCATCGGTGGCGCTGATGTTCGCCACATTACTCTGCGAAGCACAACCTGCGATGACATCGCCTAACAAACTGATCAGCACGTCGACGCCCCATTCGATAAGCGTGGCGCACGTGACATTGGACATCGGCGTCCCATTCGAGCCATTTACGCGGCATTTCGAAGACCTGCTCGGTCGCTTCGACCCCTCCGTCACAAAGCTCGTTGCGACGGATCCCAACGCGGCAAATGCCTTGATGGCGCAAATGGAGGGCGACCAGGGATTGATGATCTTCATGGTTCTGAACCATGGCGCGCTTCTGAGCCTCGCCGGCACATCGGGGCACGCCAAGCGTTATCAGGTAGGCAATCCCCGCATCGCCCTACAGATGACACAGCATGACATCCGTGCCGGACTCTACGCTCCGCTTGCCGTGCTCGTATATGAAACAGCGCCGGGACGAGTCCGCGTCGAGTACGATCAGCCATCCACCCTATTTGGCCAGTTCGGCAATGGCGACGTTACTGCAGTCGGAAAGGCGCTCGACGGCAAACTATCTGGCGTCATCGAGCATGCCGCCCAGCTAGCCGCTCAGCCCTAAGCGCGAGCGCACGACGTCCGAATTGCGTAGCAACGCTTCAGGACGCGCCTTAAAGCAGAAGCAGCCTCAATGAGGCTGTTTTGTGTCTTCTCTCGATGTTCGGATCGGTATCTCATCCTATGTACCGGTGCCTTTGCTGAGCCCCGCAAGATATCAAGGAAGATAGCATGCGACGTCCGTGAAATCCTTCACACAAGTTGCGTGGATTCTTTGATATGATGATCATCATACTACGTAAAGACGGAGGGACTCCAATGAAAGCTGTCATCGCTGGTTATGCTCGTTCGCCGTTCCAGTTCGCAAAAAAGGGCGCCTTGGCCACGACGCGTCCGGACGAACTTGCCGCGCAGGTAGTGCGTGGCCTTCTGTCGCGAACCAACCTTGACCCCAGCCTCATCGAAGACGTCATTCTCGGATGCTCGTACCCTGAGGGTCCTCAGGGCAACAACATGGCGCGTATTGTGGGCCTTCTCGCAGGGTTGCCTCACACGGTTGCCGGGACGACCGTAAATCGTTTCTGTGGTTCATCCATGCAGGGTATTCATATGGCTGCGGCCAACATCGAGGCCGGTATGGGCGATGCGTTCCTTTGCGTGGGCGTCGAATCCATGACCATGGTTCCGCAAGGCGGGCTCAATCCGTCTCCCAACCAGCAACTCAAGGCGACTTCGCACGCCTACATCTCGATGGGCGAAACGGCAGAGAATGTGGCAGCGCGTTGGAGCGTCTCTCGGCAGGAGCAGGACGCCTTTGCTGTGCATTCGCACATGAAGGCGGCCACCGCACGTGCAGAGGGCCGGTTGCACGACGAAATCGTTCCAATTCATACACCTGAAGGGGTACTTGTCACGGAGGATGGTTGCATTCGGCCCGGCACTTCCCTGGAAGCTCTTGCGAATCTGAAACCTGCATTTCGCCCGGATGGTGGTGTTGTCACCGCAGGGACGTCATCCCCCTTGACTGACGGCGCCGTCGCAGTGCTTGTCACCAGCGATACGTTTGCAGAACGCCACCATCTCAATGCGACCGCCCGAATCTTGTCTTTCGCGGTCGCCGGAGTGGATCCGGAAATCATGGGCATCGGTCCCATTCCTGCCACGCGAAAAGCGCTTGCACGCGCGTCGCTCGATGCCAGCAAGTTGGGTGTAGTGGAGATCAATGAGGCATTTGCATCCCAGGCAATTGCTTGCATGCGTGACCTGGAACTTGATCCAGCCCGCACCAACCTGGACGGCGGCGGGATTGCCATTGGGCATCCGTTGGGCGCAACGGGGGCACGCATCACCGCCAAGGCAGCGGCCCTGCTGCAACGCGAACAACGCCGCTATGCGCTTGCAACGCAGTGTATTGGTGGGGGTCAGGGTATCGCTACCATCCTGGAGCGGGTCTGAAGCAGAACGACGGTGGCGAATCCGACGGGGAGCGCAGTGTCGCGACTAAAGCGGCACTGTGCGATGCGCCGCGCGAGCGATGCGACGAAGTCGCCGAGCGAATCGGCGGACATCGCCCGGTTGATCCATCCATACCGTTGCGCGATGTCCGCGTCGTAGTCCAACGCGCTCAGCGTTGCGCCATCAGCATGTAGTCCACCGTCAGGTTGGACAACGCGCGCACGCCGTTGATCAGCGCCGGCTCATCCACATAGAACTCCGGCGAGTGGTTGGAGGGCGCCTTGGTCACATCCTGCCCCTTGGGCGTGACGCCCAGGTAGAAGAACAGCCCCGGCACCTTCTCCTGGTAGAACGAGAAGTCCTCCGATTCGCTCGCCTTGGGCGTGATCATCCAGCTGCCTTCGCCGGCCACCCGCTGCAGCGTGGGCGCCATCTTCTCGGTCAGCGCAGGCTGGTTGATGGTGGCGTTGTACAGCTCCACCACGCGAAAGTTGGCCTCGGCGCCGGCGCTGGTGGCCATGGCCTCGGTGGTGCGCTTCATGCGGGCATGGATGTCCTTCTTCATGCCTTCGTCATAGGTGCGGATGGTGCCCATCATCTCGACCTTCTCAGGCACGATGTTCATGCGGTTGCCGCCATGGATGGTGCCCACGGTGATCACCGACGGCTCCAGCATGGCATTGACCTGGCGGCTTTGGATGGTCTGCAGGCCCATCACGATCTGCGACGCCACCACGATCGGGTCGATCCCGCCCCACGGACGCCCACCGTGCGTCTGGCGGCCCTTGACGTCGATCCAGAACTGGTCGGCCGCCGCCATCGACGCGCCGCTGCGCCAGCCGAGCTTGCCGGACTCGATTCTGCTGGTGACATGCAGGCCGAAGATCGCGTCGACCTTTGGGTCGTCCAGCACGCCTTCGGACACCATCTGCTTGGCGCCCCACATATTGGAGCCGTTGGGTTCGAAGTCTGCCGGAGTTTCCTCGGCCGGCTGGAGGATGAATTTGACCGTGCCCGGGAGCTGGTCCTTCATGCCGGCGAGCACCTCGGCTGTCGCCATCAATATCGCCACGTGGGTGTCATGGCCGCAGGCGTGCATCACGTCGACTTCCTTGCCCAGGTACTGGCCCTTGGCCTTCGACGCGAACGGCACGTCCACGCGCTCCTTCACCGGCAGGGCGTCCATGTCGGCGCGCAGCGCCACCACCGGGCCGGGCTTGCCGCCCTTGAGCACACCGGCCACGCCGGTCTTGGCCACGCCCGTCTTTACCTCCATGCCGAGCTTGCGCAGGTGGTCAGCCACCAATTTCGCGGTGCGGGTCTCGTAGTTGCCCAGTTCCGGGTGTTGGTGGATGTCGCGGCGCCAGGCGATCAGCTGGGCTTCGACGGCCTTGGCGCGCGTTTCGATCAGGGCGTGCAGGGCGTCGGCGCTGGCGGGGGCCGGTGTGGTCTGCGCCTGCGCAGCGTTGCTGAGCAGGCCGACGGCAAGTGCGACGCTGGCCAGGGCAATGCGGGTGGTGGAACGGAATGCGGTGTGACGGACAGCCATGCAGGATCTCCTTCGTTGTTGGTGGTTTGATGCTGGCAGTGTTGCAGCACGCAGGTGCAGCCTGCCGCAAGAAAAGCTGGTGGTTTTCTCCTCTCTTTGCTGTGGTTTCATGCGACTGCCTCCATATCGTTTTTGTGCGAGGTCTGTTTGCCGATTCTTATGTATAGCGTTAGCCTTTGGAATGATTAAACCGAAGTTCCATGGTGACGCCGCGGCTGCGGCGTCGCGAAGCCCTTTTCCTGATTGAGGAATCGGCTCATTGGGGGG
>NZ_JBIUHC010000149.1:0-23793 GCF_044627735.1 Cupriavidus sp. CuC1
CCCCGCCCCCCCCCCCCCCCCCCCCCGCCGCCGTGGCAGTCGCAGCAGGCTCATGGGGAGGAGGTGGGGCAGGTCGTGGCGGTGTCGCCGGCCGGTCGTGAAAGGGAAACGGCGCTAATGCCGATTTTAATGCCGAATCTGATGCCGAATCTGATGGCGCTTTCTAGTCGTGCGCCACGGCGGCCTGGAATTTCTCCAGGCAGTAGCCCAGCCCGCGTACCGTGGCAATGCGGATGCCGCCCACCTCGATCTTCTTGCGCAGCCGGTGCACATAGACTTCGATGGCGTTGTTGCTGACCTCTTCGCCCCATTCGCACAGGTGGTCGACCAGCTGCTCCTTCGACACCAGCCGCCCGGTGCGGGTGAGCAGGATCTCCAGCAGCCCGACTTCGCGCGCGGACAGATCCAGCATCTGCTCGTTCAGGTAGGCGATGCGGCCAACCTGGTCGAAGGCCAGCGGGCCGTGGTGCGTGAGCGTGGCGCCGCCGCCGGCGCCGCGCCGCACCAGCGCGCGCACGCGGGCTTCCAGCTCGGACAGGGCGAAGGGCTTGGCCATGTAGTCGTCGGCGCCCAGGTCCAGGCCCTTGACGCGCTCGTCGACGCCGTCGGCCGCGGTCAGGATCAGCACCGGCAGCATGGCGCCGCGCGTGCGCAGGCGCTTGAGCACTTCCAGCCCGGGCATGCGGGGCAGGCCCAGATCGAGGATCAGGAGGTCGAAGGTCTGGGTCGAGAGGGCCGAATCGGCTTCAACCCCACTGGCAACATGGTCGACGGCATAGCCGGAGTGACGTAATGAGCGCGTCAGGCCGTCTGCCAGCACATCGTCATCTTCAGCGATCAGAATACGCATGGTTGTCTCCACCCTGGCCCGGCTTAGTCGTTGCTTTACATCAAATGACGCGTGCGGGACTTGCCAAGCATACTGTTTTTTTATACAGTACTCGCTTGATCCAGTCGCGCAGTGAGCGGGCCGGATCGTACTGAATCTAGTAACGAACGTATTACCGACGTTTGCCCAGTGTTTGCCCCTGCTGCCAGGTTCATTGTCATCAGGAGTTCGCAGCGCGGCGCGGGTCGGGCGGTTACCCGCAAAAGCAGGCAGCGCGCCACATGCGGCCTATTTATACACCATTGACGGAAGGACGACCATGGATGACGGCAAGAAGGCGGGTGCTGGCGTAAGCGCCGAAAAGCAGAAGGCGCTGGCGGCCGCGCTGGCCCAGATCGAGAAGCAGTTCGGCAAGGGCTCGATCATGAAACTGGGCGAGGCCGACATCGACCAGGATATCCAGGTCGTGTCCACCGGCTCGCTGGGCCTGGACATCGCGCTGGGCGTCGGCGGCCTGCCGCGCGGCCGCGTGGTGGAAATCTACGGCCCGGAATCCTCGGGCAAGACCACGCTCACGCTGCAGGTCGTGGCCGAGATGCAAAAGCTGGGCGGCACCTGCGCCTTTATCGATGCCGAGCACGCGCTCGACGTCAACTATGCCGGCAAGCTCGGCGTGTCCGTGGGGGACCTGCTGATCTCCCAGCCCGACACCGGCGAGCAGGCACTGGAAATCACCGACGCGCTGGTGCGTTCGGGCTCGGTCGACCTGATCGTGATCGACTCGGTGGCGGCCCTGGTGCCCAAGGCCGAAATCGAAGGCGAGATGGGCGATTCGCTGCCGGGCCTGCAGGCTCGCCTGATGAGCCAGGCGCTGCGCAAGCTGACCGGCACCATCAAGCGCACCAACTGCCTGGTGATCTTCATCAACCAGATCCGCATGAAGATCGGCGTGATGTTCGGCTCGCCCGAAACCACCACCGGCGGCAATGCGCTGAAGTTCTACGCCTCGGTGCGCCTGGACATCCGCCGCATCGGCTCGATCAAGAAGGGCGATGAGGTGATCGGCAACGAAACCAAGGTCAAGGTCGTCAAGAACAAGGTATCGCCGCCGTTCCGCGAAGCCTTCTTCGACATCCTCTACGGCCAGGGCATCTCGCGCCAGGGCGAAATCATCGACCTCGGCGTGGACGCCAAGGTCGTCGAGAAGTCGGGCGCGTGGTACAGCTACAAGGGCGAGAAGATCGGCCAGGGCAAGGACAACGCGCGTGAATACCTGCGCGAAAATCCGGACATCGCCGACGAGATCGAGAACAAGGTGCGCGAGTCGCTGGGCGTGGTCCTGATGAACGGCACGCCGGCCGCCGCCGGCGCCGTGGTCACCGCCGAAGACTGAGCTTCGCCGGCCGGGGCGTTCCCGGCCGCGAACCCCACCCGGGGCGGCACGCGCAGCGACGCGCGCCGCCCCGGTTTGCGTTTATACAGCGCGGTTTCTCGAGTTTCTTCCGAACCTTTTGCGAGCCTTTGCCGAGCGCTCCTCTTCCATGGCCACCCGTCCTCCTCTCTCCCTGAAAGCCCTCGCCGTCGGCTACCTGTCGCGGCGCGAGCACAGCCGGGCGGAGCTGGCGCGCAAGCTGGCCCCGCACGCCGAGTCTCCCGAGGCCCTCGAGCAACTGCTGGATGCGCTGGAGCGCGAGAACTGGCTGTCCAACGCGCGCTTTGTCGACAGCCTGGTGCACCGGCGCGCGGCCCGCTATGGCGCCGCCCGCGTGATGCAGGAAGCCCGCACCCATCAGCTCGGCGGCGATCAGCTGGCCGACCTGCAGGATCGCCTGCGCGGGTCGGAGCTGGAGCGCGGCCGCGCGGTCTGGCAAAAGCGTTTTGGCACGCCGCCCGCCACGCCGGAAGAAAAGGCCAAGCAGATCCGCTTTATGGTGGCCCGCGGCTTTTCCCGAACGGTGGTGAGCCAGGTGATCAAAGGGGCGGATGAATGGCTGGACGGCAGTGACTGACGTCGGCCGACGTGGCAGCCTCAAGTGATGCCGCGGTGATGTCACGGCCATGTCCTGCACCTTCCTGCACCGGTTTCGGGCACATACCTGTTTTGCCAGTAGGCGTATTCCGAGCGTGCCAGCCTTGCCGGCGGACCTCGCCGCAACCCTGCAATGCCGCGATTTTCCCGCATACGCGCGGCCTGCCCGTCGTTCGACAATCCCCGACAACAGCGCCGCGTGCAGTTTGTTCCCGGTCAAGGTTGTCCGGCATGTTAAAATCCTGCGGTTTTCCGGCCCAGCCGTCCATTTCTCCCGCTCCTGCCTGGTGTTATGCCGCTTTCCCCGCCCGTCAATCGCGCCCTGCGTCACCGTCGTGCCATCACGGCGGAGGCCTATGTCAGGGACGACGGCCTATGGGATATCGAAGCGCGCCTGACTGACACCAAGCCGCGCGAGATTCCGCTGGCCGGCGGCGGTGTGCGCCCCGTGGGCGAGCCGCTGCACGATTTGTGGCTGCGCGTCACCATCGACCTGCGCATGAACGTCGTGGACGCCGATGCCTGTTCCGACTGGGTGCCTTATCCCGGCCAGTGCGACACCATCGGCCCGGCCTACCGCAAGCTGATCGGCCTGAACCTGATGAAGGGTTTCCGCAAGTCGGTGAAAGAGCGCCTGTCCGGCGTGGCCGGATGCACCCACCTGACCGAGCTGGCCGGCATATTGCCGACCACCGCGATCCAGGCATTCGCCGGCGATGTGTTCAACATCCGCGACGGCGGCGCCGAAGATACCAGTACTGAGCCGCCTTACCAGTTGCACGGCTGCCATGCCCTGCATTTCGAAGGCGAGGTCGTACGCCAGTTTTACCCCCGCTGGTATGGTCACCAGCCAAAACCGAGGATCAAGACCGAAGGGTCATCGACCCCGGCGGCGCAGCCAGCGGAGGCGCTCGCCGCCCCCGCCGACGGCGCCATGTCCCGCAAGTCAACCGGCACTTCTGGCTAAGCCAGGCCGGCCTGCAGTCCGCCGAGATTCCATCTCCACACTTTTACGCCTACCCGAAAGGAAACACGCATGAATATCCATGAGTACCAAGGCAAGGAAATCCTGCGCAAATACAATGTGCCGGTTCCGCGCGGCATCCCCGCGTTCTCGGTCGAAGAGGCCCTGAAGGCTGCTGAACAACTGGGCGGCCCGGTATGGGTCGTCAAGGCGCAGATCCACGCGGGCGGCCGCGGCAAGGGCGGCGGCGTGAAGGTGGCCAAGAGCATCGACGAGGTCAAGACCTACGCCACCAACATCCTCGGCATGACCCTGGTCACGCACCAGACCGGCCCGGAAGGCAAGAAGGTCAACCGCCTGCTGATCGAAGAAGGCGCCGACATCAAGAAGGAACTGTACGTCAGCCTGGTGGTTGACCGCGTTTCGCAAAAGGTCGCGCTGATGGCCTCCAGCGAAGGCGGCATGGACATCGAGGAAGTCGCTGCCCACAGCCCGGAAAAGATCCACACGCTGATCATCGATCCGTCGGCCGGCCTGCTCGACGCGGACGCTGACGACATCGCCCGCAAGATCGGCGTGCCCGACGCCAGCGTTGCCCAAGCCCGCCAGGCCCTGCAAGGCCTGTACAAGGCATTCTGGGACACCGACGCCTCGCTGGCTGAAATCAACCCGCTGATCCTGACCGGCGACGGCAAGGTGATCGCGCTGGACGCCAAGTTCAATTTCGACTCCAACGCCCTGTTCCGTCACCCGGAAATCGTCGCCTACCGCGACCTGGACGAAGAAGATCCGGCTGAAATCGAAGCGTCGAAGTTCGACCTGGCCTACATCTCGCTGGACGGCAACATCGGCTGCCTGGTGAACGGCGCCGGCCTGGCCATGGCCACCATGGACACCATCAAGCTGTTCGGCGGCGAGCCGGCCAACTTCCTGGACGTGGGCGGCGGTGCCACCACCGAGAAGGTGACCGAAGCCTTCAAGCTGATGCTGAAGAACCCGAACCTGAAGGCCATCCTGGTCAACATCTTCGGCGGCATCATGCGTTGCGACGTGATCGCCGAAGGCGTGATCGCTGCATCCAAGGCCGTGTCGCTGTCCGTGCCGCTGGTCGTGCGCATGAAGGGTACCAACGAAGAGATCGGCAAGAAGATGCTGGCCGACTCGGGCCTGCCCATCATCGCTGCCGATACCATGGAAGAAGCCGCCCAGAAGGTCGTGGCTGCTGCCGCGGGCAAGTAAGCCAGACGCGAACACGAACGCCAGCAGCGCGCCGGGGCCAGGCCTTCGCGCGCTGCTTTGAGCCAAGCAAAGGATTACAGCATGTCGATTCTGATTAATAAAGACACCAAGGTCATTACCCAGGGCATCACCGGCAAGACCGGCCAGTTCCACACCCGTGGCTGCCGCGACTATGCCAACGGCAAGAACTGCTTCGTTGCCGGCGTGAACCCGAAGAAAGCCGGCGAAGACTTCGAAGGCATTCCCATCTACGCAAGCGTCAAGGATGCCAAGGCATCCACCGGCGCCACCGTGTCCGTGATCTACGTGCCGCCCGCAGGCGCCGCTGCCGCCATCTGGGAAGCCGTCGACGCTGACCTGGACCTGGTGGTCTGCATCACCGAAGGCATCCCCGTGCGCGACATGATGGAGCTCAAGGACAAGATGGCCAAGGGCAACAAGAAGACCCTGTTGCTGGGACCGAACTGCCCGGGCCTGATCACGCCTGACGAAATCAAGATCGGCATCATGCCGGGCCACATCCACCGCAAGGGCCGCATCGGCGTGGTGTCGCGCTCGGGCACGCTGACCTATGAAGCAGTGGGTCAGCTGACCGCGCTGGGCATGGGCCAGTCGTCGGCAGTGGGCATTGGTGGCGACCCCATCAACGGCCTGAAGCACATCGACATCATGAAGATGTTCAACGACGATCCCGAAACGGACGCCGTGGTCATGATCGGCGAAATCGGTGGTCCGGACGAAGCCAATGCGGCTTACTGGATCAAGGAAAACATGAAGAAGCCGGTGGTTGGCTTCATCGCTGGCGTGACCGCGCCTCCGGGCAAGCGCATGGGCCACGCCGGCGCGCTCATCTCGGGCGGTGCCGACACGGCGCAAGCCAAGCTGGAAATCATGGAAGCCTGCGGTATCAAGGTCACCAAGAACCCGTCGGAAATGGCTCGCCTGCTCAAGTCGATCCTGTAATACCGATAAGCATCCGTCCCGCCTTCCGGGCGGGATGGATTGCCGGGCCGGCGCGCTCGCATGACTGCAACCGCACACCGACCCTCCATGCCCCCGCCTTCGTGCGGGGGCATGTCATTCTGGAGTACCGTCACCTAGGGTATCTCCCGAGGTGCGTGACATGCCGATTGAAACCGAATCGAAAGCTTGATACGGTAAATCTTCATGTCTGAAGACTCAGACATCCGAAATTCCATGGGCGCCGCAGGTTTTGGCAGCGCTATGTGGCGTTAGAATCATAATTTAAGAAACTCGAGGAGCTTTACCGTGGAACTGCTGTCCTCCACTGCCTTCTGGATCGCGTTGGGATCCATTATCCTGACCAACATCGTGCTCTCCGGCGACAACGCCGTGGTGATCGCGCTGGCCTCCCGCAACCTCCCGCCCGCCCAGCAGAAGAAGGCCATCTTCTGGGGCAGCGCCGCCGCCATCATCATGCGGGTGGTGCTGACGGTAGCCGCGGTCAAGCTGCTGAGCCTGCCGTACCTGAAGATCGTTGGCGCCATCCTGCTGGTCTACATCGGCGTGCAACTGCTCACCGGCGACGACGACGAAGAAGGCCACTCGGCCAAGGACAATATCTGGGCCGCGATCCGCACCATCCTGATCGCCGACCTGGTGATGTCGCTCGACAACGTGGTGGCGGTAGCCGCCGCCGCGCAGAAGGGACCGGAAGGCAGCCAGCTGATGCTGCTGATCCTGGGCCTGGGCCTGTCGATCCCCCTGATCGTGTTCGGCAGCACCATCCTGCTGAAGGTCATGGACCGCTTCCCCATCATCATCGTGCTGGGCGCCGCGCTGCTGGGCTACCTCGCGGGTGAAATGCTGGTCAGCGACCCGGTGGACGCGGCGTGGTTCGAGATGCATGTGCCGCATGCCCACCTGGTGTTTGGCGCGATCGGCGCCGCGCTGGTGGTGGTGGTTGGCAAGCTGCTGAATAGGCGAGCGCCACAGACGGCCTGATAGGCTTTGCAGGGTAGGTGGCGTCCCCGTTGGGGGCGCCGCCGGAAAAACGGGCAGCCCGGGAGCTGCCCGTTTTGTTTTTTGGGTTGCTGTGCGGCCCATGGGGTGGATATGGCCGTGATGTCAGTGCGGTTTCAGACTGACTTAAGCCAAAACATCGATTTACTGACCCTCCGCGTCAGACTTAGTGACAAAATTTGCGCCTGATCAACGATAGGAATGGTCCTAAGTGGCGAAAATTGTCACTCGCCGACGAGACATCAAGGCTTGTCGGCGCTGGCACGCTAAGTGCTAAGAACTTACAGCATCACATGAAACAAAATGTTTCGATTTGTATCCAAAATTCCTTCGAGGGGTCAATCATGCAACAACGGGTTCAACAACTGAAAAAACTGGGCCGCCGAGCTCAGAAGGGCTTCACGCTGATCGAACTGATGATCGTGGTTGCGATCATCGGTATTTTGGCTGCGATCGCGATTCCGCAGTATCAGGACTATGTGACGCGTGCTCGCTGGACGGAGAACGTTACTTCCATCGCCTCGTTGAAGCAGGCTATTGCAGAGTGCGTTCAAAATAATGTCCAGGCTGCGGGCGCTGCCGCTGCACCGTGTGACGCATTGGGCGCTGCCGGTCTGGGAAGTGCGGCAGGCGGTGGATTTACCACGGTGCCGGCGTCCAAGTACGCAGCTAGCGTTGCCTATGCCGGAGGCGTGATTACGATCACCGGTACGGCCGCAGTGGGAGCTTGCGTGGTAACCGTTACGCCTGCCGTTGCGGCTACCTCAGTGAGTTGGACGCTGGCCACTACGACCTGCACCAAGGCGCAAACCGGCGTTTGACGACTTTAAGTTTGCCCTAATTGCCAAGAAGCGCCTTCGGGCGCTTTTTCTTTACCCACTCCCCAAGCTATCATCCGCCTTTTGCCCTCAAGGCACAACAAGGCACCCCGCATGCTGCCCTCCCGGTCAGCCATCCCTCTCAGCTTCCTCGCCGTAGCCGTCACGCTGCCGCTACTGGTCTCCCGGCACACGCTCCCGCTCGCCACCTTCTACGGCGAATGGACCTCGGCATTGCTGTTCGCGCTCGCGGTCATCGTGCTGGGCGCCTCGGCTCAGCGGCAAGGCAGGAGCACGGCCTACAACGCTGCTCCCGCCCAATTCCCCTGGATCCTCCTCTTCCCCCTCTGGCTGATCGCCACCGGCGTCACGCAAACGCTGACCGGCATGGCCGATGTGTCGGGCAGCAGACTGATCACCGAGCTTTCGCTGGCCCTGGCTGGCGCGGTGATGTGGACAGCCTGGCGCCAGGGCCGTGCCGCAACGCCGGTGGAGCGCCAGACGATGGTCGATGTGCTGGCCATGGCCTGGCTGGTGGCGGGGTTGCTGGGCACGCTCGCACAATGGGTGCAGGTATTCGGCCTGGAGCCGGACACGCTGGGGATGGTGTCCACTTACTTTTACGACGACAACCGCCGCCTGTGGGGCAACCTGAACCAGCCAAACCACCAGGCTACGGTTGCCGGCATCGCGCTGGCGGCGGGGGTCTGGCTGGCGGCGCGCGGGTGGTTGCGGGCGCCGGCCTGGCTGGCGGCGGCGTTGCTGCTGGTGAGCGGCATCGTGCTGTCCGGCTCGCGCACGGGCGTGCTGCACGTGGGGCTGGCTTCGATTTATGCGCTGGTCGCTGCCTGGCTGGCGCGAGGAGGGGCGGCGTTTGGCGGTCCGGACGACCTGGGCGGATTCGCGGGTGCCATGCAGCGCGCCGGCCACGCTGGGCGCAACCCCATGCGGCGGCCCGCGGGGCTGGCGTTTGCCGCGGTGGCCATGGTGGTGATGCTGCTGATCCTGCAGCCGGCGATCAAGAGCGCCGGGCAGGCAATGGACTGGCGCCTTTTCGATACCGTGGCGCAGATGCAGGGAGCCGACCAGCTCTCGTGGCGCGCCGCAATGTGGACGCATGCGTGGGCGATGTTCCGCGCGCATCCGTGGCTTGGGGTGGGTTGGGGTGAATACGGCTGGGCACAGTTCCAGCAGCTCGCGCAGGTGGGCGTGAAAGTGGAGATGTCGCTGCATGCGCACAATGCCGTGCTGGACATGCTGGCCAAGACCGGCGTGATCGGCGCGGCGGGTGTGTTCCTGAGCCTGCTGGCATGGCTATGGCGCGTGGCGCGCCAGCGCTTGTGGCGCGGGGATGCGCCCGAGCGCGCGCAGACGGGGCTGGTGCTGGCCTGGCTGGCGATGCTGTGTGCGCATTCCATGCTTGAGTACCCGCTGCACTACCTGTATTTCGTGCTGCCGTTCTGCTTCTTGCTGGGCTGGCTGGAGCCATCGGGCTTCGGCCGCCTGCGCGTGCCGCGCGGGTTCGCCGTGCTGGCGGGCGTGGTATTCGCTGGCGTGGCGGCGGCCATCCTGGCCACCATGTGGCAGGACTACCGCCGTGCCGAGGCGCGCGAGTACGCACGCGCCGAGCGCCGGGCCGCACTGCCGATGCCGAACTTCTGGTTCCGGCAAGCGGCCGCGTCGGACGCGATCGAGGAGGCGAAGATCACGCCGGAGAACGCGGCGCAGTTGCTCGGGCCCCATATCGCCGCGGTGCACCTGCTGCCGACGCCGACGCTGATCTCGCGCACTGCCTGGCTGATGGCGCTGACCGGTGACCCGGTACAGGCCCGTGCATGGCTGGAGCGCCTGCGCTTTTACTTCGCGGGGGATGAGGCTAACCAGTTCGCGGCACTCGCCCAAAGCTGCGCCGAAGTCGACGCCGCGGCGCGGCCGCGGGATTTCTGCGACTGGGTGCAGCTGCGCGCCAAACACAAAGCGGAGTGAGCGTCCCTGAGCCGGGCCGCGCCACGCAGGGCTATTGCGGCGCGTAGCCCGGGGGCGGGGGCGGCGGATAGTAGTACGTCGGCGCGGCAGCCGGACGCGGGGTTGAGGCCATGCGCCCGTAGACCGGCACCCGGTTGCCGCTTGCGTACATGCATTGCACATACGCTGTGTCGTACTGGCGCTGGCTGCCGTAGCCGGCATATTGGGCATTGCCTGCCCCGACCGCCGCGCCGGTGAGCAGGCCGACACCTGCGCCCACCGCCGCGCCCGAGCCGCCATTGAAGGCCGCCCCGGCCGCCGCGCCCAGCGCGGTGCCCACCACGGCGCTGCCTACCGCGCTATTGGTGGCCGCCTGGTTGGCGGTCACACCCCCTACCTGGCCAAAGGCGTACTGCCGGCAGCTATTGTCGTCGGCCCGGAACTGGTCGAAGTTCTTGCCGGTGCCCGGCAGCACCATCACGCTGGGGCCGCTGGGCATCACGGCGCACCCTGCCAGCACCATCGCCGCGAGCGGCAAGCTCAGCAGGATTGGCAGGCTGGGGCGGTTGACGTGGTTAAGGACTTTCATCTCGGCACCTCGATACCTTGGTCTTCGATTGCGCGCCGCGCCGCGCCGTGGGCGTTTCGGGCATTCAGCGTACCTGCCCTGCCAGGCGTCAGACGCTAGGCGGGTGGCTGCGCCGGCACCTTATGCCAGCCGCCGGGACAAGCCTTGATGTACGGGTAGTAGCCATCCGGCCGCGCGCAGCGATACCAAAACGCCTGCTGCTGGGGCACGGGTGCCGCGACACCGCCGCTGTCCATTTCCATCGTGCCGTCCTGGCCCTGCTCGATGTATTGCGGTGGCGACGCAGGTACCCCGACGACCGCGGGACCGTAGGCGTAGCCGGGCGGGTAGTAGTACGGGTAGGGGTAGCCCCACCCGTATCCGTAGCCAAATCCGGGACCGATGTAGACGCCTACGCTGCTGTGCCAGCCACCATGCCAGCCACCGCCGCCGTGCCATCCGCCGCCACCGTGCCAGCCGCCGCCTCTTCCCGCCAGCGCGGTACCGCTCGCGCCCAGCGCTGCCAACACCAGCAAGAGCTGGCCAACCCTACGCCCGTTCATGTTGCCCACCTTGGATCGACGCGGAACGTGGTCCCGCCGGCGGCGCAGTTCGCGCCCCCTAGATTGCATTGAATACCAATTTGCCGTAGCCCGCGATGTGACGCCTGCTGGCGAAATGCGGCGTTACGCTTGTTACAGCGGAAGCGGCTCTGGCGTAAGACTGTGTCAGGTTTGGTAAGAAATGCGACTCGCGGTGGCGATGCGGATCAGGCACATGCGGTGCGTGCCGGACGTCCCGCTCAGGTGCCTGAGACCCAATCCCCCGACTTCCCTCCATGCTTCTCCAGCAGCTTCACGTCGCCCATCACCATGCCGCGGTCGACCGCCTTGCACATGTCGTAGATGGTCAGCAGCGCCACCTGCACGCCGGTCAGCGCTTCCATCTCCACACCGGTCTGGCCGTGGGTTTCGGTGCGCACGGTGCAGCGGATGGTGGCGCTGGCCTCGTCCAGCGTGTAGTCCACCGCCACCTTGGTGAGCGAGATCGGGTGGCATAGCGGGATCAGGTCGGAGGTGCGCTTGGTGGCCATGATGGCGGCCACGCGCGCAATGCCTAGCACGTCGCCCTTCTTGGCCGTGCCGTCGCGCACCAGCGCAAAGGTGGCGGGCAGCATGGTGATGGTGCCGGTGGCGATGGCCACGCGGTGGCTGTGCGCCTTGGCGCCGACGTCGACCATATGGGCTTGTCCGGCGGAATCGAAATGGGTGAGCTGGCTCATGGCGTGGACCTGGCGGATGGCGGGAATGAATGCGTGACGGATGCGCTTGCCGCGTATGCCGGGGCGGTGCGTGGCAAGACCGGGCGACGCCCGATGGGAATGGCTTGCGCAGGCCGCTATCATAGCAACATGCGTAAGAACCAAACGCTCGCCGGAGCGCTCTCCTTGCCCGCCCGACGGGCGCGCCTCATGTCTTCCAGGCCTCCCGGGGGCCTTGGCCGCCGCTCGCTCGCGGCGCTGGTGGCGCTGACGATCGCGCTGCCCGCCTGGCCCCAGCAACGCCTGCTGCTGAACGACCCCACGCGTACCGCGGCGGCGGCGGCGGCGGCGCCGGAGAGCGACAGCCGCGACGGCGGCGACCAGGTCTATGACAACCTGAACCGCAGCGTGAAGGCGGGGCAGAAATCCGATTTTGGCCTGCGCAGCAACAACACCGTGGTGGAGACCTCCGGCGTGCAGCTGCCCGACCTGGGCGATCCGTCCACCGCCTCGCTCACGCCCGACATGGAGCGGCGCCTGGGCGACCGCATCATGCGCGAGATCCGGCGCGATCCGGACTACGTGTCCGACGCGCTGCTGGCCGACTACCTGAACGCGCTTGGCTATCGGCTGGTGCAGGCGGCGCGCCGGCAAAACATCTCCGGCTCCACCGGCGCCGGCACCTTTGCCACGGGCTTCGAGCTGTTCGCGGTGCGCGACCGCAGCATCAACGCTTTTGCGCTGCCCGGCGGGTATATCGGTGTGCACACCGGCCTGCTGGTGCAGTCCGATACCGAATCCGAGCTGGCCTCGGTGCTCGGCCACGAAATCGGCCACGTGATGCAGCGGCATATCGCGCGCGGCATCACCACGCAGGACCAGTCGATGTGGATCGCGCTGGCCTCGATGGTGCTGGCCGGGCTGGCCGCCACCAAGAGCGGCGACGCGGCCGCGGCGCTGGCCATGGGCGGGCAGGCTGCGGCGGTGTCCAACCAGCTGTCGTTCTCGCGCGGCGCCGAGCGCGAGGCGGACCGGGTCGGCTTCCAGATCATGACCGCGGCGGGGTTTGACCCCCAGGGCATGCCCGACTTCTTCAAGCGGCTGCAGCGCGTGGTGGGGATTTCGGAGAGCTCGATGCCGTCGTATGTGCGCACCCACCCGCTTACCTCCGAGCGGATCGCCGACATGCAGGACCGCGTGAGCCATGTGGCCGTGCGCCGCGTGGCGAGCACGCCCGAGTATGAGTTCGCGCGGATGCGCTCCCGCATCCTGCAGGAAACCACGCCGAGCGATCTGCAGAACGCGCGCGCGGCGCTGCAGACGCAGCTGGCGGCAGCCTCGCCGGCGCGCCTGCCTGCGCTTTACTACGGCATCGCGTTCGCCGAGCAGCGGCTGGGCCGCAACGCCGCGGCCGAGCAGTCGCTGGCCGAAGCCCGCCGCTTGTACGGCACGATCCCAAGCGCTACCTCGGGCAGCCCCATGCTGGATGTGATGGCGATCGAGCTGGCGCGCGCGCAGGGACGCCAGCAGGACGCGCTGAACCAGGCGGTGGCGTCGATGAAAGCGTTCCCGTTGTCGCACGCGGTGGCACTGAGCTATGCCGCGACCTTGCTCGGCGCCGGCCGGATGGACCAGGCAGTGACCTTCCTGCGCGAGCGCACGCGTGAGGAGATCGCCCGCTCCGAGTGGTGGGACATGCTGGCGCGGGCCTACGCCGCGCAGGGCCGGCGCGTGCAGCAGCACCAGGCGCTGGCGGAGAAATACGCGGTGGATGGCGCCTACCAGGCCGCCATCGAGCAGTTGCAGATCGCGCGCAAGGCGGGCGACGGCGATTTCTACACGCTGTCGGAAGTCGATGCGCGGCTGCACCAGCTGGAGCGCCAGTACCGCGAGGAAAAGCAGGACAACAAGGGCATGCCTAACTGACGCGATGGCGCACTGGCGCCGTCACTCAGGCAGCCTGTTCCCCCGCGGGCGGTTGCGGCTGGCGCACAAAGCCGTAGCGCGCCGGCACTTCGTCCTCTGCGATCGGCTCGACCTGCACGTCGGCGCCATTGAAATGAAACACGCCGAGGTTGCCGCCGCAGGCCTCGCCGTGCCAGGTGCAGGCGCTGCTGAAGCCATCGAGATCATGGTCGTGCAGCAGCGCGGCCTGCAGGCCGCCGCCGCTCTCGCCTTCCACCGTGCCCGCCAGCACCACATTGCCGTGCTCGTCCGCATGGCAGCCATGCAGCGTGAAGGCACGCTGCGAGGTGGTGTGCAGCTTGCCCTGGTGCAGCCGCACGATCCACGGCGCATAGGCCAGCGACACGAACACGCGCTGCGGGCCGTTCTGGAAATACCAGGCGCCGCGTTCGTCGGGCTGGTAGTTGCGCTCGATAAAAGCGATCAGCGCCTCGTGGCGGATCGGGTCGCCGGACAGGCCGTGCTGCTGGGCGTACTCGTTGCGTATGCGCCATTGCCCACGCCGGTCCAGCGCCAGCCAGCCGTAGCAGTTGGGTACGTTGGGCCAGCGGGCCATGGCTTGCTTGACTGTCTCATCCATCTTCGGTGCCTCCTTGCGGGACCGCCCGTGCCCGGGCACCCCGCTCGCATTCGTTCTGGCGACGCCTGTCGCGCAGGCGCCGCCCGCACTCTCCGTGGCCTTAAGCCACGGCGTCAAAAAACCGCAGCATGCGCGCTGGCAGCCACTCGATATGCCCCGCATAGGGCAGCAACGGCAGGGCGCGCAGCCTATCTTCGCGCGGTGTCATGAAACCGACGTGACCACCATGCTCGGGCTGCTCCAGCCAGACCTGCGGGCTGACCTCGGCGGGGCCCGGCAGGTGGCGCGCCGGCAGGAAGGGGTCGTTGCGCGCGTTGAGCACCAGCGTGGGCACTTTGATTTCGCCGAGCACCGGCTTGCTGGATGCGCGCGCCCAGTAGTCATCGGTATCGCGAAAGCCGTGCAGCGGCGCCGTCACGATATTGTCGAACGCGTACAGGTCGCGGCTGGCGAGCATGGCCTCGCGGTCGAACAGCCCGGGATACTGGCTCAGCTTGGCCAGCGACTTGCGTTTCAGGGTTTGCAGGAACATGCGCGTGTACAGCATGTTGAAGCCCTGCGACAGCGCCGCGCCGCCGCCGGCCAGGTCCAGCGGGGCCGAGACCGATGCCGCCGCGCTGATAAAGCCCGCGGCGCTGCCTTGTTCGCCGAGCAGGCGCAGCAGGGCATTGCCGCCGAGCGAAATGCCTATCACCAGCAGCTTGCGCCCGTGGCCGCAATATTGGCGGTGAAGACGTTCCAGGATCCAGTGGAGTTCCTCGGCGTCGCCGGAGTGATAGAAGCGCGGCGCCAGGTTCAGCTCGCCCGAGCAGCCGCGAAAGTGCGGGATCACGCCCTGCCAGCCGCGCGCCGCCAGCGCATGCATCAGGGCCTGCGCGTAATGGCTGCCGGAGTCGCCTTCCAGGCCATGGAACATCACCAGCAGCGGGGTATCGGGCGTGACCGGGTGCGTGGTCCAGTCCAGGTCGACGAAGTCGTCGTCCGGGGCGGTCCAGCGCTCGCGCTTGAAACTGACGCGCGGCGGGCGCTGCGCGAAGCGCGCCGGGATGATGGTCTGCGCATGGCCGCCGGCGAGCCACCAGGGCATGCGGCGGCCGCCGCCGAACGAGGAGGCGGCGCGGATGTCGTCCGGTGCGGGCCGGTGGTGCGAAGGCGGAAGCTGGCTCATGCCTGCAAGGCTTTAGGCGATCATGCGACGCGCGCACGGGCTGGCCGGCCCGTGCGCGCTGCGTCCAATCCTAGTGGAGGGCCTGGCCTGGCGCCGTGCTCACGGTCGCGACCTGGGCAGCGTTGGCCGGGCTGCAATGGATGTGCGCCAGGCGCCAGCCCTCGTGGTTCTGCATCAGCACATAGGTGGTGTGCACGTAGAGGTCGGCTTCGACGCGGTCGTCGCCAAAGCGCAGGGCTTCGGTCACGTCGAAGATGGCGACGCCCATCGAGGTATGGCTGCTGGTCTCGATCACGTCGATCAGCACCGGCTGTACGTCCAGCAACTGCGCGAAGGCCTGGCGCAGGTGCTCATGGCCGATCAGGCGCTGGCCGTCCGGCATCACGCAGGTAACCGAGTCTTCATCCAGCCACAGGCGCAGCGCGCCGTCGGCATCGCGCAGCTTCATGGCCTCGCGAAAGGCTTCGACGATGTCTTCGGCGGAATCGAACAGGCGGGCAAAACGCGGCATGGTGGACTGGGCTCAGGGATTCGTTGGCCGGATAAACACGAACGGCGGGTCAGCGCTTCAGGCCCGGTGCAGGAGCTTGCGCAGCTCCACAAACACCATTTCGGGCTCGATGTCCTTCAGGCAGCGCAGGTGGCCAAGCGGGCACTCGCGCTTGAAGCACGGACTGCATTCGAGCTGCAGCCACATGATACTCGCAGCCTGCGACAGCGGGGGTGTATGGCGCGGGTCACTGGAGCCGAACACCGCCACCTGTGGCCGGTTCAGCGCCGCGGTGACGTGCATCAGGCCGGAGTCGTTGCAGACAGCCGCTTCCGACATGGCCAGCAGGTCCACGGCATCGTCCAGCGAGGTCTGGCCGCACAGGTTGCGCACGAAGGGCGCGCCCTTGACGATCTCGTCGGCGATCTCGGCGTCCTTGGGCGAGCCCAGGGTGACCATCTGCGCATACGGGAACGAGCGCTTGAGCATCTGCGCAAGCTCGGCGAAGTGCGCGGCCGGCCAGCGCTTGGCGGGGCCGAACTCCGCGCCCGGGCAGAAGGCGATCAGGCGCGTCTGCGGGGCAATGCCGAAGCGCTCCGCGGTCTTGGCCATGCGCACCGGGTCGGTCCGCAGGCGCGGCTCGGGCAGGTTCTCCGGCAGGCGGGCGCCGGGCTTGAGCGCCAGCCGCGCGTAATGCTCCACCATGGGCGGGCGCTGGTCGCGGGGCGGATTGCCATGGCGGATATTGAGCAGGCCGAAGCGGGCTTCGCCGCGATAGCCGACGCGCAGCGGGATGCCGGCCAGCCAGGGGATCAGCGCGGACTTGAGCGAGTTCGGCAGCACATAGGCCGCGTCGTAGCCTTCGTTCTTGAGCTGCTGGGAGAACATCAGCCGTGCCGAGAGCTGCAGCTTGCCGTGCGCCAGTTCGCTGGGGAAGACCTGGTGGATCTCGGGCATGCGGGCCAGCACCGGCGCCACCCATTTAGGGGCGAGGGCGTCGATCTGCAGGCGCGGATGGCGCGCTTTCATGAGGGTGAAGAGCGGCTGCGCCATCAGGGCGTCGCCGATCCAGTTGGGGGCGATGACGAGGGCTTTTTTCATGAATGGGGCGCTGCCGGAAGGGTTGGCGTGGCGTAAGCTGCGCGCGCCACGCACGCCAACGCGCCGGCGCGCCGCATGGCGGGCCGGAGCATCGGGGTGGTGCGGTCAAGCGTGGGCCGTGTCAGTGGTGACCCTTGATCACGGTGCCGGGCTTGAGCTTGTAGACGGTACCGCAGTACGGGCACTTCACCTCGCCGGTGTCGGTCACGTCGAGGAAGACGCGCGGATGGTAGTTCCAGGTCGGCGTGTTGCCGGTGGGGCAGTGCAGCGGAAGGTCTTCCGCGCCGATTTCGATCAGGGAGGCGGTTTGCGTCATGGTGTTGCGGGGATGGTTTTAGTCTTTAGTCTTTTGTACGGACTGAAGTATGACTGGTTAAGCGGTTCGTGATTGCCTGGCGAGTTTCCGGGTCCCGGGGTGGTTTCAGACCACGGTCAGCCAGTGCTTGTATTGCTCATTGGTGCCGCCGACCGCCGAGAAGAAGGCGTCCTGCACGCGCTTGGTCACCGGGCCGCGGCGGCCTTCTCCGATCACGCGGTCGTCGAGCTCGCGGATCGGCGTGACTTCGGCCGCGGTGCCGGTGAAGAAGGCCTCGTCCGAGCAGTACACCTCGTCGCGGGTGATGCGCTTCTCGCGCACCTCGATGCCGAGATCGCGGGCGATGGTGAGGATGGCGTCGCGGGTGATGCCGTCCAGGCACGAGGCCAGGTCAGGCGTATAGATCACGCCGTCGCGCACCACGAACACGTTTTCGCCCGAGCCTTCGCTGACGTAACCTTCGGTATCCAGCAGCAGGGCTTCGTCGTAGCCCATGCTGGTGGCTTCCTGGTTGGCCAGGATCGAGTTGATGTAGTAGCCGCTGGCCTTGGCCCGCACCAGCGACACATTGACGTGGTGGCGGGTGAAGGAAGAGGTCTTGACGCGGATGCCGCGCTCCAGGCCTTCCTCGCCCAGGTAGGCGCCCCACGGCCACGCGGCAATGGCCACGTGGATGGTGTTGCCCCTGGCCGAGACGCCCATTTTTTCCGAGCCGATCCAGACCAGCGGGCGGATGTAGCAGGACTCGAGCTGGTTGGCCTTCACCACCTCGCGCTGCGCCGCTTCCAGCGTAGCCGCGTCGAACGGCATCTGCATCTGGAAGATCTTGGCCGAGTTGAACAGGCGGCGGGTGTGCTCCTTGAGGCGGAAGATCGCGGTGCCGGCCGGCGTCTTGTAGGCGCGTACGCCCTCGAACACGCCCATGCCGTAATGCAAGGTATGGGTCAGCACATGGATCTTGGCGTCACGCCATTCGATCAACTTGCCGTCCATCCAGATTTTTCCGTCGCGATCCGCCATCGACATGGTTCTCTCCCTGAGCGCCGTCAGCAATGCAAAAAAGACATTGTAAACCCCGGGACCCCCTGTGCCAACGCGGGCGCGGGTCCGCGGGGGTCTAAAATCGTCACATTGTGTATGCCGCCACTGCCACCTGTGACCCTGCCGCCGTCGTCCGGACCTATCGCCTTCCACCTCGATCCGCATGGGTCCAGGCGTGCCGCGCAGTTGCGCGAGACGCTGTTCTCGGGGGCTGCGCAGGCGGAGATCGACGCCCTGGTGGCGCTGTGGGAGATAGGTCCCAGCCTGCCCCGCATGCTGCTGTCCGTGGCGTATGGGATCGACGATCCCGCAGCGCTCGAACGCGTGGTGCCGCCGTGGCGATGGCGCATCCTGCAGGCGGCGCTGAATGCGCTGTGCGCTGACTGGGACCCGCGCCTGCGGCCTTACCTCGACTATCTGGCTGCCATGCAGGCGGGGCGGGCCGCCGAATTCGCGGCGCTTCCGGCTTCATTGCGCGCGGCGTTCGCAGAAGGCTTGCTGTACGGCGAAGAGCGCCAGCGTGCGATGGCGGCGGTGGCGCCTTCTGCCACGTTCGCCCCGGATGCCCCGGATACCCCGGATACCCCGGATGCCGCGCCGGGCAACGGTTTCGGGCCGGCGCTGCGCGCCTTCGCCCAGGTCGGGGACGGCGACTGGGCGGCCGCGCAGGCGGGGTTCGAGACCGCGCTCAGGCGCCTCAGGGCGCAGCTCGGCCGGCGCACCGGATTGCTGCCGGCTGCGCTGGCGCCTTGCTACCCGCTGTCGTTGCTGGCCCAGCGCACGCCCGCCCACCTCGAACAAGCCCGCAAGTTCTGCCAGGCGGAAGCGGGCACGCGCAGCCCGCAGCCCACCGAGCGCTGGGGGCTGTGGTGCCACGTGCTGGCGGTGCATAAGGGCGAAGCGCGCCTGGACGAAGCCGCGTTCGAATTGCGCCCCGAGGTGCCGCCGCTCGCGCAGTTCTGGCGCGTGCTGCTGCGCGCATGGGCCGGCGATGTGGCGCAGGCCAGCGGCCGGCGCCAGCCGGCAGCCGCCCGTGCCGAAGCCATCGCGGCCCTGCGCGAGCGCCTGCAGGCCTGCGGCCATCACTGGTTCATCCAGCAACTGGACGCCGCCCTGGCGCTTGAAGCCGGCGAACCCGTGCCGGAAACCTTCTTCGCCGGCCAGCGCCAGGAAAGCTGGCGGCTTGCGCTCGAGGCTTTGCAAGCCCTCGCGGGCGAGACGCGCGCGCCCGACGGCGCCAGCGCCAGCCGCCTGCTGTGGGCGTTGACCATCGACGCCGATGGCGCGGTCGGCACCATCGAGCCGCTCGAGCAGCAGCGCGGCCCGCGCGGCTGGAACAAGCCGCGTCCCGTGCCGCTGGCCCGCCTGGCCGAAGACGACCGGCTCGAGCCGTGGGACGCCCGCGTGGCCCGTGCGGTTCGCCGCGACCAGTCCTATCACCGGCGCTACGTGCTCGATCGCGCCGCCGCCATGCTGGCGCTGGTCGGGCATCCGGGCGTGGTGCTGGCGCAGGCCCCCGAGCAGACGCTGGAAGTGGTGGAGGGCGCGCCCACGCTGGAAGTGGTGCGCCAGGGCGGCCGCTACACCTTGCGGGTCTCGCCCCCGGTGCGCGAGGCCCCAGCCATGGACAGCTTCCTGCCCGCCGGCAGCCGCGCCGATGCCGAAGCCTTGCGCCAGATCACCGTGCTGCGCGAAGGCTCGCAGCGCCTGCGCGTGATCCGGCTCACGCCGGCGCAGCAGGGCGCGGCGCAGCTGATCGCCGACGGGCTGGCCGTGCCGGCCGAGGCGCATGCCCAGCTCGACGCCACGCTGCGCGCGCTGTCGGGACATTTCCAGGTGCACTCCGACCACGATGGCAGCGCCCGCGAGCTCGAGACCGAGAGCCGGCTGCGCGCCGAACTATCGCCGCTGGGCGAAGGCCTGGCCCTGCGGCTGGTGGTCACCCCGCTGGGCCCGCTCGGGCCGCGGCTGGCCCCGGGCAACGGGCGCGAGCGCCTGATGGCGGCGGTCAAGGGGGAAAGCCTGGCCACGGTGCGCGAGCTCAAGGCCGAGCTGGCCCACGTGGCCGAAGTCTTCGACGCGCTGCCCTTCCTGGTGCCGCGCTCACCGGAAAGCGGCGAATACGACTGGACCCTGGCCGACCCGGAGGAAGCCCTGTCGGTGGTCGAGCAGTTGCCCGGGCTGCCCGGCGTGCTGGCGGTGGAATGGCCCCGGGGCGAGGAAATGCGCGTGGTGGGCGCCGACATCCCCCAACTGGCGGTGCACATCGAAACCGAGAGCGAATGGTTCAAGCTGGTCGGCGAGCTGTGCGTGGCCGAGGGGCTGGTGCTGCAACTCGGCCAGTTGCTGGCCTGGGCCGGCAGCCATGCCGGGCGCTTCATGCCGATGGGGCAGGGTGTCTATGTGGCGCTCACGCGCAGCCTGCGCGCGCGGTTGCGCGACCTGGCGAGCGTCGCCAACAACGTGCCCGACGGCATCAAGGTGCCGCTGATGGCGGCGCCCTGGCTGGACGACGTGCTGGCCGGCGCGGGCATCGACCCCGACCAGCATTTCCGCCAGCGCGTGGCGCGGCTGCGCCGGGCGCGCAATAGCGACGCGGTGTTGCCGCCCAACCTGGCCGCCGAGCTGCGGCCCTACCAGGAAGACGGATATCGCTGGGCCATGTCGCTGGCCGAGGCCGGCTTTGGCGCCTGCCTGGCCGACGACATGGGGCTGGGCAAGACGCTGCAAGCGCTGGCGGTGATGCTGGCGCGTGCCGACGGCGGCGCCGCGCTGGTGATCGCGCCGACCTCGGTGTGCGGCAACTGGGCCGAGGAAGCAAGGCGCTTCGCGCCGACGCTGCGCGTGCACATCTATGCCGAGGGCGAGCGCGCGGCCTTGCTGGAACAGGCCGGGCCGCATGACGTGGTGATCGTCTCTTACACGTTGCTGCTGCAGGCGCGCGACGCCTTCTGCCAGCGCGAGTGGCACACGGTGGTGGCCGACGAGGCGCAGGCGTTCAAGAACGCCGCCACCAAGCGCTCGCAGGCGGTGTTCGAGCTGCGGGCCGATTTCCGCATGGCGCTGTCTGGCACGCCGGTGGAAAACCGGCTGGCCGAGCTGTGGTCGATCATGCGCTTTTGCAACCCCGGCCTGCTCGGCTCGCTGGTCCGCTTCAACGAGCACTTCGCGGTGCCGATCGAGCGCAATGGCGTGCGCGAGGCGGCCCAGCGGCTGCGCCGCATGATCGCGCCGTTCGTCATGCGCCGGACCAAGGCCCAGGTACTGGACGAACTGCCGCCGCGCACCGAACTGGTGTTGCGCATCGAGCAGGACCCGATCGAGGCGGCCCACTACGAAGCGCTGCGCCGCCAGGCGCTGGCCGAAGCCGAGGCCGTGGTCAAAGGCCCGAAGGCTCGCAAGACCGCCGCCGGCCAGCCCGCGGCCGAGGCGCGCATCCATGTGCTGGCCCAACTGATGCGGATGCGCCGAGCCGCCTGCGACGCGCGCCTGGTCACGCCCGAGCTGGAACTGGAACTCGGGCAGGAGGGCGCCAAGGTGCGCGCCTTCGTGCAACTGGCGGGCGAACTGGCCGCCAACGGTCACAAGACGCTGGTCTTCAGCCAGTTCGTCGATTTCCTGCAGTTGCTGCGCCGGGGGCTCGATGCGGCCGGCCTCGCCTGGCAATACCTCGACGGCGCCACGCCGGCGGCCGAGCGCACGCGGCGCGTGGCAGCGTTCCAGGCCGGCGCGGGCGATGTCTTCCTGATCAGCCTGAAGGCGGGCGGCTTCGGCCTCAACCTGACGGCTGCCGACTACGTGATCATCGCCGACCCCTGGTGGAACCCGGCGGCGGAGGACCAGGCCATGGGCCGCGCCCACCGCATCGGGCAGCAGCGCCCCGTGACGGTATACCGCCTGATCAGCGCGGGCACCATCGAGGAACGCATCCTCACGCTGCATCACGGCAAGCGCGCGCTGGCCGATGGGATCCTGGAGGCGGGCGAGGACGGCGGGGCCGGCTTTACCGGCGCGGCGGCAGCGCTGCCGGACATCGACGAACTGGTGGGGCTGCTGCGCAGCTAGGGGCGCAAGGGGTGCTTTCGCCAGCCGGGTCGATCGGGATGGCACCGGGGTTCCGCCCCATGTCTGCTTATACCAACATGGCATACCTTCAAGCGAACTCCATCGTTGGTAATGCGGCGGATCGTTGGTATCTTGCTGTCTTGACCCGGGGCGCCAGACCCCGGCCGGCAGCCCCGACCCGCATTCTTTTTCGACGGTACCCCCATGTTCCGCACAGCTACCCGCCGCATCTCGCCCGTTTTCCATTCGTCCCGTGCTTCCCGCCTGGCCGCCGGCCTTGGCTTGCTGGCCGCGCTGAGCACGCTGGCCGCGCCGGCCCGCGCGCAGGACCCGGCGTGGCCGACCCAGCCGATCACCATCCTGATGGGCTTTACCGCTGGCTCCGGCGTGGACATGGTTGGCCGCACGCTGCAGGAATCGCTGCAGAAGTCGCTCAAGGCCACCATCATCTATGACTACCGCCCCGGCGCCGGCGGCAATGTCGCCTCCGAAGTGGTGGCGCATGCCAAGCCCGATGGCTACACGCTGCTGCTCGGCACCGCGGCCACGCACGGCATCAACCCGGCCCTGTACAAGAGCCTGCCGTTCGACGCCGAAGCCGATTTCACACCCGTGGCGCCGCTGGTCGAAGTCTCCAACGTGCTGACCGTGAACCCCGCAGTGATCGACGTGAAGTCGGTCAAGGAGTTCATCGAGAAGGTCAAGGCCGACCCCGGCAAGTACAACTATGCGTCGACCGGCAACGGGACCGGCACCCACCTGGCCTTTGCGGAGTTCAACGCGCGCGCCGGCCTGGATATGGTCCACGTGCCGTACAAGGGCGGGCCCGATGCGCTGCAGGCCGTGCTCAAGGGGGAGGTGTGCTGCATTTTCAATCAGGTGCAGAGCGTGTTGCCGCAATATCGCGCCGGCAAGGTGCGGCTGCTTGGCGTCACCACCAAGAACCATGTGGCGGTGATTCCCGAAGTGCCTACCATCGCCGAGAGCGGCTTGCCTGGCTTCAACAGCACCATCTGGTTTGGTTTCTTCGGTCCCAAGGGGCTCGACCCCAAGATCAGCAAGAAGATCAATGATGCGGTCAAGGTCGCGCTGGAAACGCCGGCGATCCGGCAGAAGCTGATCGAGGCAGGCAATTCTCCACGGATCGAGACGGTCGAGCAGTTCCGCGGCACTGTGAAGGCGGATCGGCAGAAGTGGGCGGGAGTGGTGAAGAGTGTTGGGGCGTCTATTGATTGATATGGTGTTGGTTTTTGGGCGCAAGGGCAGAACCGTTGGCTCTTGCTGTATTGGTTGGAGTTTGTTTGAACGGCGTTGGCTTTTGCACCCAAGAGCCGTACGACATCCCCCTGCGGGGGCTGCCGGTCACTTTTCTTTGCGCGGCAAAGAGGGTGGAGACAAAAGAAAGAAAGAC
>NZ_JBIUHC010000150.1:0-23728 GCF_044627735.1 Cupriavidus sp. CuC1
CTTTCACTCAGTCGGAAATTCCGTAGATCGTTGATTGATAAGCTCTTTTTCAATCAAACCGCCAGAAATTGCACGGAAGGTACGATTACCCCGATATGGCGGCCTGGTTTGGGATCAGCTCTGCGGTGAAGGCTCCTCCGCGTCGGCCGACAAGAGCGCCAGCGGCTTCATCAAGGTCTTTGACCTGTTTAACTACGTCTCCGAAGAGGTGCCTAAGCTGATCCCAGACGACCAGCACCCAATCTTTAAGGCTGACAACCTTGAAGGCAACTTTGCTGTCGCGCTGAGCCAAGGCGGAAAGAAGTCGCCGTACAGCCCCGAGACCACGGCCACGGCGCAAGAGGCGGACTCTTGGTCCGTGTTAGAAGAAGTCTTGGTCGAGCTTTACCCATTCGGACCGAGGGATCAGGAGGTGTGGAGCCGCGCGGGTGGTGACCTGTCCCGTCTCCAGTTTCATCCCACAGGTCAGGCTGCTTGGCATGCAGCGCTTCGAACGCTGAAGCAGGGCGGGGGAGGCAGGAATATCAACTTTGGCAGCTTGTTTAAGACAGCGAAGGAAGACTTTTCGAACCATCCACAGTTGGCGATTTTGCAGGCGCCTTGAGCGGGGTGATCGTCCCTTTCGTGCGAAAAGTGGCGGTGATCGACCGGAGAGCCGCCTGCAGCAAGGCTCTGCCCCTTCCCGCCTTTCGCGCAACCAGAGATAATGCAACTCCTTGATTCGCAATAGCTTTTGTGGCGTGACCGCTAGATTTCACACGAAAGGGACGATTACCCGAAATCGCGCGGCGACGCCCGTGAGTTAGAGAAAAGAACCGGTTTTCAAGAGGGCCTCAAACCCGAGGGCCTCCTGAGGAACCCAGTGCCCTTCGGCCCACAGCAGCGTTAGCGCATCGCCAAGCTCGGGGCCGAGCCATGCCTGCCCCAGGCCCTCCAGCGCCATCTGGCCGTCCACGCGCGCCCTGCGGGTTCCGTTGCGGAGGAGCCAGCGGTAAAGCTCGAGCGCCGGCGCAACGCGGACATTATCAGGCACAACTGCCCCATTGAACTCAAGGGGAATCCGAATCCCTGTGGGGTCGAGGTCTCCTAGATATTCCGCGCCGACGCCGTCAACCTCACGAAGCACCTCTCCAAGCGCAGCGCCGCTGCTGCGGAAGGCTTCGCCGGCGCCATAAACGACTGCAGAATAGCGCCTGGCATCGTGATTCCACTCTCCAAAGCTCCAAAAACTGTTGTGGTTCTCAAGAATCAGCACAGGCCGCCCAGGCGCGTCCGCCTGGCGATAGGGCAAGGGCAGCGGAACCTGAAAGGCGCCAATCGCGGAGAGCGGCAGGCGACTACCGAAGAGCGTGCCGCCTGACTGCATGGCATCAAGCCGCTTCTCGTCGCCGAATATCTCCAGCGACCGCTCCTTGATGGGCACCATGCGAAAACTGCCGCGGCGATTCAGTAAAAAGGTGTTGATGGCCTTCGCCGCCGCCAGCGTGGAAGGTTTCAGGTCTGGCCAGAAACCAAACTCCGGCACCCAAGGCACAGTGGAATAGTCCTCTCGCTCCACTGAAGGGACCTCGCGGACCAGCTGAATCCAGTTGGGTAAGGGCGGATTACCTAGCTTCTCCCAGCTGCCGGCGGCCGGCAAGTGAACTGCGCTGGACGCCTGCAGCGCGCGCAGTGCGTCGAGCAACAGTTCGTTGCGCGACGGGTTCGCGGCGATCTCAGGCTTAGCCTCAAAGAACAGGCGACGAACCTCGTCCAAGGGAATGCGTTTGCGCGTGCTTTGCTGCAGCTTTTCCAGAAAACCTGCGGTCATGCCGGCTCCCCTTCCGGCGCGTGAAGCTTGAGGTCGGCCGCCTGCAAGTGCCAACGCCCCGTCTTGTTGTTCCGCCCGGCCTTGCGCAGGCGAATGAAGCGGCTGAACTCACCAATCGTGTTGTAGTCAGGCAGCGCCGTCGCAAAGATAAGCTGCACGTCCATGGACTGGGCGAGCAAGCGCTGCGCTTTCCACAGCGTCGGTGTGGTGGCTTTGGCAAACGGGTTGTCCAGAATCAGCGGGCCACCGCCTGTTTTCTTGAGCCGGGCCTGCGTTTCGGCACGCAACTGGTTGATGAGCAAATAGAGGAACATGGCCATCACCACCCCTTCGCCGCCTGAGTTCTGAATCTTGTCCACCGGCACATATTGCAGGGCTTCGTCGGGCACCATCTTGAGCACCTGCAGCCCCAGAGCTTTGCCGTGGATGCGCAGCAGGGCGTCTGCCACCATTTCCGGCCCCTTCGCAGGCACGATATTCGTGTCGATGAGCGAGTCCAGGTAGTTCTGCAATGATTGGCGCCGGGCATCCTGGGGGATGTCCTGCAACCGCGCGCGCATCTTGAGGATGGTCTTGCCTCCCACATACGGTGCGGCCGCGGGCACCTTCTTGTTGTTCACCGCCGAATTGAGCAGGGTGATGGCGCTATTGGTGAGCGTGACCAGCTCGCCCACGCAGGCATCGAAGTCAGCCTGCATGCCGTCCAGGCTCGACTGGGTTGTGCCGATGCGGTCAAGGATGCCACCCAGGAGCCGTTGGCTATCGGCGCACGCAGCATCGAAGTCGTTGTGCTGCAGCTGAGCGGCAATCTCTGGCTCCACCTCTTGCAAGGCAGACCGGGTAGCGGCGGTCTTCAAGGCGTCAAATGCCCGGTGGGCCTTGGTGCGAGCACCGTTGACGGCAGAGGCGCGCGAGTTGAATTCATGGACGAGCGTCTCGGCCTGGGCAGGGATGTCACCACCCAGCGTGACTGGGTCGGCCACGATGAGCTCAGGCAGGCTGAGCGCCGCACGCAGCATGCTGGACAGGCCCTGGGCCTCTTTCGCTTCGGCCTCCGCTTGCCGGGCCAGCTCCTTGGCACGTACCGATGTGCCCTTGGCAGCGCGTGCCGAGTCGTCAGCTTCAATCTTCAGGGTGGCAACCTGCTCGATACGTGCGGACAGGGCCGCGTCGTCCAGCGCCTCCATCTCGGCTCCTGGCGCATAGGCGGGCTTGCTGGCCTTGTGAAATGCCTTGAACTGGTCCTTGACGACCGCGAGGTTCCTGTCGGCGCCCCGCGCCGCGGAATCCGCCTGGTTCACCTCTGCTTGCGTGACTGGAATCACGGCATCAAAATTTGAACTCAGGAAAGGCGCGATATCGGAAGCGGTGACACCGGGAAAGTTGTTCGTGAAAGCCTGCGTCTTCTCGGTAACCTTCTCGCGGGCGCCGTCCAGCTGTTGGTGCAGCAGCCCCAGGCGGTCTTTTTCCTGGGTCTCGAAGGTCTGCAGCGCGTCGGTGTACAGCCGGCGCAGCAGGTCAAGCGGCTGCGGGTTGGCGGCCAGCTCCTCCCCAGCCGGGTAGGACTTGTCGTAATACTTGAGGGTGCCGCGCTCTTCGCCCAGCCCGTCGGCCCGCGAAGTCAGGTCGACTCGGGTGCGATAGGCGGTCCTTTCTGCCTCAGCCAGCTGCTCCTGCTCGAGGGCGATTTCTGCCCGCCGCTGGACGATGTCGGCCCGCTCCCGTTGTATCTCGGCAAGGCGCGCCGCCCGTGCGACACGGCCACTTTCGTGCTGTTCTGCAAACCGCTGCAGCGTGCGGGCATGCCGCTGTGCCTCGGTGCCTTCCTGGGCGGACTTACCCGCTGCTGCCTGGCTCAGGACGGCAGCGTCCCTGCAAGCGGCAGCCTTCGTTTCCGCCTGCTGCGCACGTTCCTCGGTGGCGGCCGCTTCCGCGGACAGCCGGGTCACCTCCGCCCCCGCCGCGGAAAGCTTGCCTTCGCCGTAGCGCCCCACATAGGCGGCAAGCCGCTGCTTGCCCGCCAGGGCCTCGTGATGGCGGTCCGCGAACGTCTTGCGGCGCGCCTGCTCTGCGGCAAGCCGGGCCTCCAGCGTCGTGAGCAGGGCGGCAGCCGCCTCCACGTTGAACACGGCGTCGTCTGCAGCCGGGATGACGACGCGGTTGTCCTCCGCGTTCTCCGGGTCCAGCGTGGTGACGGAAATCATCACCGGGGCCGTCAAGGCGGGGCGTGGCGCGGTGAGGCTGCGCACCTTCGCAAACTCGGCCGACGCCACGCACACCCCCAGGAACCTCGCGGGATGACTGGTCACCAGCGCGCGGGCTTGCTGCGCGTCCGGAATCGCCTGGGCGATGTAGGTGTTGTAGGCGCGGGCGGACTGCACGCCGGCTGCGCGCAGCCAGGCGATGACCGCATCGACGTCGCGCGAGCTACCCGCTACGCCGGTCTCGTCAATGGACGCCTTGCTGGCATGCAACTCGGCAAGGTGCACGTCCGACTGGGTCAGCTCGCGCTCGCTGCTTTGAATTAGGCGGTCCAGCGCGGATGCCAGCACCGGGGAGTCCGGGTCCGCGGTGTCCGCGTCTACGGCAAGGCGCATCACGGAGAGCTGCGACAACGCTTCGCGCTCGGCCTGACCTTCCGCCAAGAACCGGTTGCGCTGCTCCACCATGGCGCGCAAGCGCGCCGCCGCTTCGCCTTCCGCCTTCGCCTGGTTGCGCCAGCTTTGTTCCTGGATCCGAAGCGCCTGTGCCTCAGCCAGGTGGCGTGACTCCTCCGAGCGGTGTGAGGCCGCGGTGTCGGTCCATCGGCCAACAGCGGCTGTGGTCTCCTCCTCCGGCTCCAGCAGCCCATCGCGCAGCAATTGAGTCTTTGCTGCCTCGAAGGCTTCGTTCTGCGCGGAGAGCTTGGCCTGTTCCGCAATCACTGCGGTCTCGTTCGTGCTCAGGTGACCCAGCTCGGCCCCCAGGGCCTTGTGCGTGGCCTGCGCGGTGCGCTCTTGCTTCTCGGCGGCGGACGCCTCGGCACGCAAGCGCTCCTCCTCATTGTGCAACCCACGACGCAGCCTCGCGCCATGTTTGTCGACGGCCCGGCGCCAGGGCTCAAGCTCTTCCTTAACCGCATTGGCCTGGTTTTCCAGAACGGTCTTTTGGGTTTCTGCCGCGGTGATTTCCGTGCGGGCGCGGGCGGCATGCAAGTGCGTCAGCTTCTGCTTGGCCCAGGTCAGCGCCGTGTCGGCCTGGCCCTTCTTGTCCTCGGCAGCGCGCACATTGCGATGGTGCCGGAGTGACTGAAGAACGATCTCCTCGGCGGAGAGTGCCTTCTCGGCCGCCGTGTGCTCGGCCGCCTGTGTCTCTTGCGCCTTCGAGCGCCCAGCCTCGGCGCCAGCTGTGGCAACGCGCTCGCGGTGTCGCCCCTCCAGGCTGAGAACCAGGCCGCCGCCGCGCAGTAGGGCGCCGCGCTGGGATTCCTGTTCAGCCTGATAGGCCTGTGCCAGCGTATCGAACTGCGTCAGGTGGTCCTGGAGGGCTTCGAGCTCCTCAAGGCGGCGCCGGAACAAGGGTTTGCGCCGCAGCTTGTCGCACGTGTTGACGACCACGTTGCGAACGGCGGTTGAGCGCTCCGGGTCAAGCGTCAGGTCAAAGAACTTGCGCACAAACTCCGGCTCCGAATGAAACGTCAGGAACCCGGTGTCGATGCCACCCTCCTCGGCGGAGAAATTGACCTGAAGCTGCAGCATTTCAATGTCAATCAGGCGCTCGTCGCGCAGATGCTTTTGCCAGTCCTGCTGGGTGCGGGTATGAAAGAAGTCTGGCGCCTCCTTCTGGCTCTCATGCAGCCAGCGGGAAAATTCCGCCATACTGTTGGCCGGTGCCATGGTGAGCTTGGGCGCCGGTACCGACTCAAAGCGCAAGCCCTCGTTCGCCTCGAAACTGAAGAAGGCGCGCTCCACCTCTCCATGGTCGGCATTGGGGCGCGCAGCCACGGCCTGCCCGGTGACCAGGCGGTAAGGGGTGCCGCTGGCCACGCGCGAGGGCATCTCCCACTCCACCAGCACGACGCCCGGCAGGCCGTCTGCAGCGAAGTACTGGGCGAAGCGATGGTTCTTGTTCTGGATGTGCTTGAGAAAGCGGTCCTGGCTTGTCTCGAAGCAGGAGAAGATGAAGCTCAGCAGGGTGGTCTTGCCCCCACCGTTCTCCAGGTTGATGATGGTGTCGGTCGGCGCCCCGGTGTCAGGGGCCGTCAGGTCAAAGGTAATGCCGTCATACCAGGCCATGTCGATGCCGTAGTTGCCAACATAGATGCGGGTGATTTTCTGCATGTCAGTTCACCTGGCCGGCGTGGGCGGATACGTTGGTGGCACCGGTCTGTGCCAATTCGAAGAGGCGGCGAAGGGTCAGCTCGCGCAGCTGCACCCGCAGGCGATGCGTGGCCGTATAGGTGGCCAGCGTTTCGTCGGAGGCGTCGCGGTCCAGCCGGGCCAGGCCGCCCGTGGTCATGTGTCCGAGGGCAAGGCTAATTAGGCCAGTCACCGAGCTGGGCGTTGCGCGCTGGCCGGAGGGAACTGCGCTGGGCAGGGCACAGACCAGCTCCCAGCCCGGCGCCAGCTCCTGGGGCACATCCGTCTGCGGCTCGCATGCGTCCTTGAGCCGGCGCGCGAGGGCATGCAAGGCGTCGCGGAACTGCGCAACGCTCGCTGGGGGCGGAATATAGTTGTCGTCTTCCATTCCATCCGTGGTCGGGAAAAACACCGCCGCAATGGCAATGTGGGCGAGCACCAGCCCAGCCTTCTGCTCTGGCTTGAGGCTGGCCCGGATGTCCGTGATACGCACCGCAAAACGGCTCTCCCGGGTGGCCGGCACGAGAATCAGCCCGCGTTCGCTCACGTCTAGGATAAGCAATTCCAGCCCGAGGGCCACCTCATGGACGTCGGCGGCAAACTCAGGCTGCGCCCGGTACAGAGCCAACAACTCGCGATACTGGTTGTCGTTGGCAGGCGACAGGTTGGTGTGCAGCGCCTTGTAAATCAGGGTTGCGGCATTTCGCACCGTAAGCTGGGGTGTTGTCACTATTCCTCTCCGGCGGGCATAACCATCAGGTTCGTGCCCTGCGCAATATCCAGACTGAAGCGACCGGACGCGTCCGAACGCATATGGGGAAACAGGCTCTCCGATTGGGCGAACGAGCGCATGAGTACCAGCGCCATGCAGTGACACATCGCGGTGTCGAGGCCGTCCTCCTTGGCCTGGCCCAGCAGTTCGTCCAGGTAATAGCTCTTGCCGGTGCTAAAACGTTGGGTCAGCCAGTTCACGACAGTGGCGATGAGCGCCTTGGAGAACTGGTCAGGAGGAGGCTCATGCGGGGCAATGTCGCCGTCGTCCTCCTCCGGAGGGGTGTCTTCTGCCCGTCGCTCCAGCAGCAGTGAGAACGTGGCGTTCAAATCGTAGACCTTGGGCCATACCGGCGGGTAAAGGCCGCTGATGCAGTGGTCCGCATTGTCGGTGAGGACGTTTGCCGGCAAACCCAGCAACCCTGGGAACAGGTGGGTTTCCAGGTCTGGCAGGCCGGAGGGGCGCCTGGCGCGAAATACCGCGCGCTGCGACTCCAGAAACTTCTCTGGGGCCACTGTAATGTCGTTGACCAGGTTCGAGCGCACCAGCCCCGCGCTCTGTACGGTTTTCAATAGTTGCGACAGGTGCTGACGGGACTCGAAATCCTCCGCCGACACCAGCGCTGCGCGCACGGCTTCCTCCATGCGCTGGTCCTCGTTTTGCCGGCCGCGGACATGGGTGCGCGCGGCGCCGAGCTTCTCGGCCACCTCCTTTGTCCAGTTGACCGAGCCTGGGGCGCGGTAGGCCTGCGTGAGGCGGTCCCGAATCAGCTGGCGGTATTCGATGGACAACTTGCGCGCCCGCTTGGCGATTTCCAGTGCGGCCTCAAAGCGTCCGCGCTGCACAAGCAGGTCGAGCATCTTTTCCATGAGCACCTGCGAGTCTTCCGGCGACAGGTCCAGCATGCCAAGATAGACCAGATAGCCTTCGGAGGTGGGGCGGTACCGATAGACGTCCTCGAGGTCAGGCTCGTAGGTCACCAGGCGGAATCGCGCTGTTTTGACCGATTTTTGCGCGGCGTTGAAAAACTCATAACTGAATTCCCGGTAGGCGTTGGCCTTGTTATCCAGGGTGTCCATGACCACCTCGGCTACTCGCGCGTACTGCGTCGCGCTCAGCCCAGGCTTCATCTCCTGGGCCGCAGCCGCGAGATGACGCAGCACCTCGTCCTGGGTGCAGCCCATGTTCATGGTGGTCCCTTCCATCATGAAGTCCAGCACGGACAGCACCAGGTAGTGCGTATCCACACTGGCTAAAAGGCCCGCGTCACCAGTGGACTCGCTCCCAACGCGCCCCTTGTTCAGCTCAAGCGCGAAGAGCGGGCGCAGCAGCAGAAGGTTGCACTGTTGGCGCGATAGGTCCAGTAGGCCCGAGCTTGGCGTGTCAAGTCGGCCCTGGTCAGGCAGACCCGCGTCCAGAGGGGCGGGCACGGCACCGGCGACGCTAGTGTGGCAGGCGGTCACCTGGCCAGACTCTTCGGGGAGAAGCGCGCTTGCCTGCGGCGAATCGGAATTCAGGGTGTCTGTCATGTCCGGAATTGTCCGGGGTGCATCTGCGCCGTCAAGAGGCCGGACGGGGTCATGTCTGGCCCCCTCAAGCTGCCGCCAGCCGCGCGTTTGCGCAGGCCCTCACCTGCTTGTCGCGCCTGCCGCGCATCGTGCCAGCGCGCTCGACACCCGTTAAACGATGTCTCGAAGGTCGCAAGCATACTGTTCCGAATTCGGGCAGTCTATACCGAGCCGGTCCAGGCGGATACCGGCCAAGCCTGGCCCCTTACCAGATCATCGCCAGCACATGGGACAGCGTGCGCACCGCGCTGGGCCCGACCGATTTTTCGCCGGACTCGCAGGATGCGGCCGCCGCCGAGCTCATCCGCCGGCGCGGGCGGCGGCCGATTCGGCGCCCGCTGCGCACGCCCGGCTAGACCGGTATCTGGAAAACCACCACTGACGGGAAACCATGGCACACAAGCACAAGCGCCGCACGGTGGTCCGTGACAGCAAAGGCCACTTCAAGCGGGAGGGAGTAGCGGTATAATGGCGGCATGTCAAGAGGGGTAGCTATGTTGCCAGCCAAGATTATCGAACGCGCACGCAAGGGCGCGCCGGAAATGCCGGAGAAGCCCCGGTCGGTGAGCCTAACGCTGCCGGCTGGGGCAGACGCCGTGCATATCCATTGCACCGTGAACCTCAAGAAGCTCGCGGAGATGCGGCGCGGTCTGCCGCGTCCGCGCGTCGCTCGCTCCGGCGAGGTCGGGATAATGGAATCCGTGCGACGCATGCGTGACGGTGAGGAATGACGACTGTTGTCATTGATGCTAGCGTCGCGCTGGGGTGGTTCCTGCCGTCCGACAACGAGGAAATGCTGCGCTATAGCGCGTCCGTGCATGATGCGATTGCGGACGGCACTATCAGGGCGGCGGTGCCGAACATCTTTTTTGTGGAGTGCTCGCACAAGCTGCTGAAACACGGCAGATCGGCGCGGTGGGGCGTGGAAAAGGTTGCGCAGTGTGCGGCCTATATCCAGGCCACCATAAGCGAAATCGTCGCCGAGTACTACCCGATGGAAGCGATGGTGCGCCGCGCGCACGAGTTCCATTTGCAGGGGTACGACAGCCTGTATTTCGAGGTGGCCCGCGTCAATGACTGGCAGATAGCCACGCTGGACAAGGGCATACTTACCGCATGCAGGCGGTTCGGCGTCGAGACATGGGCGCCGGCTAGCGTATGAGAAAAAGCCCCGAATTTCCGGGGCTTTTTGCTATGCGCGTATCTGGCCAGACTCCGGCATCGCGGTGACGTGCTCGGCTCGGCTGGCAGGCGCTTGGGCAGTTTCGCCGCGGCTCGCTGCGGGAACACATAGACGTTGCCACGGACGAGCGCCAGGCGCGGCATCATGCGCTGGTAGCCAGCGCTCGAGGCCTTCCATGTCGGTTGCAGGCGACGAGAACTCGGTAGATGCCGACTACCGGATCGCCTTTCCTTTGCGTTCAGCCACCTGCTCCGGCGAACTACCGACAGCCGCCGATGCGCATATAGATCCGGAAGGCTCGCGCGTCCTCGCAGCACGCGTCCCATATCCCACCAACCATTGATTCGCTGACAGAACGCCCGGTGGCCTTATCCGTGATCCTGAAGCGTAGCCCACTGGAGTATCTGTCCTCAAACTGTCCATAGGAAGCGTTATCGCAACCCAGCAGCCTTCTAGCGTCCGCATGTCCCCGACGGGGTTCCCCCCAAAACTAAAGCGATAGTCATTGCGAGTTTTTACCCTAGTCCCGCACCCTTCCCGTACACGCGCTCGCCGCTGAGGAGGATGCGAGCTGGCGCGGTATGGTGGTTGGCGCGTGTCAGCGTCGATCAGACACGAATATCAGTGCGTGACATGGTCAGACATGCGGACAGGTGGGCAGGGACAGGGTCTCGTCGGGTATCCCAGTAGTTTACCGAGGTGGCGCACGTCGTAATCATGCGGGTTTCCGGCGAAGCAGGGCAAAAAAAAAGCCCGCTGCGCTGGACAAGCGGGCTCATGAGAACTGCTGGTGGTGTCTATGATGCTCGGCGGAGTCGGACCGACTGTAGATCCAGCACGACCGCCGGAGCTGCCGTGAGATAGCCACTCGGCAACCCACCCAAGGAGTGAATGTCACCGGCGGAAAGCCCAAATAGCCTATGGATCTCATCTCGGCGGAATGTCCCCGAGTCAACTAACAGCTCAATTGCCCTACGAAGCAAACGAGGCTCTTCCGGGAGAAACATCTCGTCCCGCGGCTCAGCTTTTCGTCCGAAGCGCGCAGACAGCCGCTTGAATAGATTGAGCTTCTCGTTGTCATCGATAAGTTCTAGCGCGTGCAGCCTCATGATCATTGCTGCGACAGATGCTTTCCATCGCGACTTGAGAGCAAGCAACGTGTCCAATGTGGGAGGAAAAGGGCAGTCAGCAGCAAAAGTCTCCGCCGGAAGTAGGAATGCAGCGGCAAATCTATGGGCTTGACGCTCCAGTTCCTTGTGCATTGCCTTTGCTGCCGCCGGAGCGATATGCCGGTGAAGCACGATGTGCCCTAACTCGTGAGCTGCGTCGAAGCGACCTCTAATGGCATTTGCCTTGTCCGCACATAGCAACACGAATGGACGATCATCCTTCCAGCATGAGACTCCCTCAATTTGCCCAACGCCGGTGAGTTCGCGAACTACCACGCCGCCGGCATTCTCTATGGCAAGCACAACATCCGGGATAGGACCTAATCCCAGCCTCCAGCGGGTACGACAAGCAATGGCCGCGAGCTCAATATCTTGGTCAGAAATCTCACTTGGATCCTTGAATTCAAATGTTGGAAAGTCGACCGAGGGGAAGTCGACATACTCTTCTAGAGTAGTTGCAATTTCCTCAGCCCATTCCAGGCGAGCATGCATCAGAGCCCGTGCCGTCACCAAGGCCGATGCGTTGCTTCTGAAAAGCGGGGTTGTTACCGCGAACTCGGGTTTGCTTCTCAAGAACCACTCGGGTGCTACGTTCACCACAATGGCAAGCCGCTCCAGCTTATCCGGATCAGGGTTCTGTTGGTTGTTACGCCATTTGCTGATAGTGGCAGGAGACACGTCGATCATGGATGCAAGCTGAACCTGGGTAAGTCGTCGTGCATCCAAAACCTGTGAAAGTCGCTCGCCTCGAAAGCCTGTTACGCTGCGCCTCATGTTTGTCCATCCGATGTCTTTTTGCCCGCGGCGCTCTTCTTAAGGTGTACCTTAACGGCGTCCACTTGCGGGGCAGGGGCTGAATAGTGTTGACGAAACTCGAACAGAGACTGGCAGAAAAGCTCGCTACGCAGCCGGACATCCGGCACTACCAAATTGATCGAGGAGGGCTCCTCTGCTTGGCCAGCAAACACAGTCACAAAAAAGATCGCCAGTCGTTCTGACGATTCGCCTTCAAAATCCAAAAGACTAGGCTGGATCAGATCTTCTAGCCAGCGATTTGCTTGCACAAGCTCCAGGCGTCTCGCGCTCTTGTCCTTGTTGGTCCACTTCGGATGGTTGGTCGTAAAGCGGCTGATGCTAATCGATCCAACGGTGCCTACAACAAGTCCCGTTCCCTTGATCTCTGTATGCGCAATGTCGCAACCACCCAATGCATTTGCCAGCGCTTCGTTCAGACTGAAATGCCTCTCTTGGCCTAAAGCGCTCGCGCGATGCCCTTCATGACGATCCGCTGTGATCTTATAGGCGTGCTTTGCAGCCGCCCGGAAGTTCTCATCGACCGCCACGACAAGCTCACGGGGAATCGAGTCAGTAAGGCGACGGATCAGTTCGGCTTCCAGTTCGGCATTCATTTGGTAAGCATCTCAACGAGTTTCGTTAAGAGGAATATACCACAAAAAAATTTCGTTAAGATGCAGCTGTGCGGTCGTCGCCGCCTCAACCTATAGGCAGCCGATCCGCGCAAGATCCTGTATGGATGTACAGTATAGTCGCTCGACGGATCCCCATTTGACATAACGCCCGGTCCGCGAAAAATCGACTGTTTGGAAGGGGCGAAACGTACCCCACGGCCGGGGAGCCTCCGACCCTCAGTTGTCCGTCGGCGAGCGGTGGGTGGGAACCGGTGCAAAGTCAAAATGGGCGGCGGCATACACGGCATTGCACGCCCATACTTCTTCCCCTTCCTTATAGAAGGTGACCCATTTGCCGTCGCTGACGCATTGGGCGCCGGGAAAAACCTCCTCATGGCCGTTGGGACCGTCCAGCGGGAAGGGCGCGTGTGGCGTGGCCCAGTAGTGGCCGTTCGGTAAGGCCGTGATCGATTTTCGAGACATTTTCTTCAGTACTGCCATGCGGTGTCACGCAACGCGCGATCCGACCCGCCGCGGCGAACCGGATTGTGTCAATCCCGCAACGGCGTGGCACCGTCCCGAGACATCCTCGTGTAGCCTCACTGCCAATTACCTCCTGCTATACGGTGTAGGTTCGCCATGGCGCAATACCTCCAAATTGCAGTCCGAGCCTTCGGCGTCGGCGCCATCCTTGTGATCGTCGCCGTGGCCTCCCGGCAAGTATATCTGCGGGTCGCCGCTGAAGCTGGCATTGCCAGCGCTGAAGGGGAATCCACAGATACGATGTTGAGCCGGTGCGAGGCGATGCACAGCCGCCTGCAGAATCGGCCTGTTTCCGAAGACGCTGCGGATGCTGACGAGGTGCCGCGTGCCCGCTGTATGGAGTCCTGAGCTCGCGGCAAACGTAAGCAGTCTGCAGTTCACGCTTCGTGCGTGACGCTAATGGGCCGTCCCGCGCGCCAGCCCTGGTGCCATTTCGCCAGGCCGAGCGGGCCGGAGCCGAAGCGGCGCCGGCGCGCCAGCTACTGGCAGAATTGCGCGTGGCGCCGCGCGAGCGGACGGACGCGCGGCGGAAGGCCGGTGCCAAGGGCCGATCGCGAATGAAGAACCGGGTGCGCCGGCGCTCCCCTCAACCCACGTGACGGCAACGATGGCAACGGAAATTGAGCGGGCGGACGCGATTCGCTGGATCCGGGCGCAGATGCTCGAGTACGGGCTGACGATGGAAAAGTTGGAGGCGGGCGGGTGCTTTGCGCCGCCGCCGAGCCCGCGCTCAGTCTGCTACCGCAATGCCGAGGGGCTGAGCTGGGACGGGACGGGCGAGATGCCGGACTGGCTGCGGCGGGCGGTCAATGCGGGGTGACGGTAGAGTTTTTCCGCATCGGGTAACATAAGAAAGCGACCCTGCTAGTTTCGAGGCCTGCGACGGCGTCGAGAATTGGGTACGCCGAGGTGGGGTCCATGCCCGATGGCGTGAAGTTGGGGGCATGCCAAGATCCGCCCAAATCGCTATCACATGCGCGCGTCCCTCGTGGTGTGGCGACAACTCCCCGGGCGCCTGCCATGGCCCTTGTGATAGGGGGCACATTCCCTTCTCGCAGAAAATGGGCCGTGAACTGCCGGCCTAAACTTCCTTCGTGTCGAATATGAGCATGTCAACGCCGGCCTGGGCAAAATTGGCCACGTCAGCTGCTGCTGCGGCGCCCTCAGGCGAAGCCATTGCCTGCTGGAGCGCCGCCAGCGAATCGAAGCTCAGCACCGCAACCAGGTGAAATGGCGAATCGCCGGCCGGGCTTGCAACCGGGCCGCTGCTGACCTCGTAGCGTCGCAGGCCGGTGATCTTCTTGGCGATCGGAATATGGGTCGAGAAGTAATATGAATCGAACGCCGCCGTGTCCGCAGGCTTCTTGTATAGCACCACTAGCTTTGCCATCGTGGTTTCTCCAAACGTGAGTTAGATAGAGCCTGAGCTTGCTAGTGTAGCTTTCCTATAGCGTGTGAACCCCATTTCTGTCAGGACACGTATCGTCCGGTGCGCTTGAGGCATAACGGTACAAAACTGTGGTTCGCAGCGGGTTCCGGCGTGGGTCGACAGGGGCATGGCTTGGGGCTCGCGGTGTGGAACGCTACAGAGTCACGCCCCCCGCCATTCCTCGATGGACAACTAGCTACAGATATTACGGCCGCTGTGCCGAGAGCACTCTGTTTGGTCTTGGGCACAAGCTGACTGACTCTTAACGAATGCGGCGCACGGCTTCGAGCATGGAATGCCCCTGACTTGTCAGGCGGGGGTAGGCATCGCCGCTATCATGACCATGCTCCAACGTGACCAGCTTGTGAACCAACAAGGTGTCCAATTGCTCGGGCTCGAGGTCGTCGATCTCCTGCGTGTCGCCAAGCAGCAGTAGCGCGGCGATTTCATGCGGACTTAGCATGTCGGCCTCCTTTGTCGTGGTTGGAAAAACGGACTACGACTGCTGCCCCGAGCTCGATTCCACAGTGGACGGTGGCGACGGCAGTGGGTGCATCGGTGCGAGGAGCTGGGAGCGTGCACCGAATGGCCACAATAGACTTCTTTATCGCCGGCATCAAGTCAGATATATGCGGCAATGCCGCAGAGGGAAGCCGCGCCAGAGTATCGAAAGGTGGTTGACGCGAGCACGCGGTGTCAATCCGAATCGGCAGCCCATCTCCAAGGAGCGAGTCCTGATCGACGCCCGGCGCAGCCACCTATACCGCCTGGCCTGCGCGGGGGGCACGCCGATCTGCGCGCCAACATAGGCCCAGAGGAAATTCTTGCACCTGCTTGTAGGCATCGGGTGCGCCCCGTCATGCGGACAAAGCCGGATATGGGCACGCTGGGCGCACTCCATGACGGCCGCACCGATACCTTGGTGGACCATCAGATGCTGGCCTACCAAGCCCTCGGGTTCAGCCCGATGGCGGAGCATCAGCGTCGTTACGTGAGGCGCTGGCTCAAGGGAGAAGGTGAAGAACGTGGCGAGTTCGAACTCACTGAGTACGCGCGGAATCTGCCGCATGCCGAGATAAGCCAGTTGCCAGTGGTCCATCGCGCTTACTCCCGAGCGTGAGACGGACTGCCGAGACTAGCGGCAATGAGACTGGGGCGCAACGTATCGGCCTGAAAAGTGCTGCATCAAGCAACTCGCCAAACAAGAAATGGCAAACAGCAACTTATTGATTTATTTGAATATTTCCCCAACCCTTCCCCCGGGAACCCACATGAATACTAGGCGGCGCTATCCCGGGCAAATTGCATCAAAATCAAGGGGACCCCACTTTGCAGCGGTCCGGGCGCAGCCCGCCGACTTCCACATGGACGGAGTGGCCAAGCTCCGGCAGGGCCTGCGCGTGCCCGCCGCGCACGTTCCGCCGGAATCCCTCGTCTTCGGCCACTTCCCACTGGACTGGCAGCGCGCCCTGCAGTGGGGTGATGCCACGGGCATCGGCTTGCGCCGTACCCGGGATGGCTCCGTCGAGCAGGCGGGTCCACAGCACGAATCCGTCGGCAGTGGGCCCGCCGCTCGCCACGCCAAGCGCGAACAGGTCGCGCTCGCGCAGTGTGGCCGATCTTGCCCAGCGGGGCAGGTGCGTGGCGAGGCCGGCGGCTGCCGCCAGATGCAGAAAGGTTCTTCGTTGCGTGCCTGGACGGTGGGTTCAGGAGACAGAGGCCGGTTGAAGGTTCGATCGTGCCGGACGTCCGCAGCGCCGTGGCCACGCATGAAAGATGAAGCGGATCGCCCCGTCGAAGCCAAGTTCACTGTGGATTACGGATTTCATAGATGAAACGTTGAATTTCAATTGTGAAATTCAACGAGCTGAGTCACTTGAAAATCGCTCGCTAAATCAAAGGGATACACGATTTGGTTGCCATTGGTCCATTTCTTGCGCAAAGAAGATCGAGCGGGCACGCGTCTGGTTGTGCCTGCAAATTTACCGTCGCCTGGTTATCGCGTTGCGTTGAAGGGCAGGCGCCCTTGATCTTGAAGAGGAATGCACCGCGATGTACTACGGAAAAAACGGAGCCGGCGCGGACAGCCGCGAGTTTGCCGGAGATGCCAGCAAGCCGCACGCTGGCCAGAATCGAAGCGAGCGTTGCGATAGCGATGAGCAGTCGCCACGGCGAACAAACTGGGCGTGGGCGGCTACGACAGGGCACTACGACTGGATGGATTCGCACACCCCGTCTGCTCACTACGACTAGCGGCCCGGCGAAGTCTTAGGCTTGTGCTGCTTTCCGATCATTCGACCAAGCCGTGCCGTTTGAGCACGGCTGCTTCGTTTCTTTGTGCCCCCCATGGACTACACCCCGATCAAATCCCTGCTGATTGCCAACCGTTCCGAGATCTCGATCCGCGTGATGCGCGCGGCCGCCGAGATGAATATTCGCACCGTGGCGATCTATTCGAAGGAAGACCGCCTCGCGCTCCATCGCTTCAAGGCTGACGAGAGCTACCTGGTCGGCGAGGGCAAGAAGCCGCTGGCAGCTTACCTCGACATCGAAGACATCCTGCGCATTGCCAGGCAGGCGAAGGTCGATGCCATCCATCCGGGCTATGGTTTCCTCTCTGAAAATCCGGAGTTCGCGCAGGCAGTGATCGATGCCGGGATTCGATGGATCGGCCCGTCGCCGCAGGTCATGCGCATGCTCGGCAACAAGGTGGCGGCGCGCAACGCCGCGATTGCGGCGGACGTGCCGGTGATGCCGGCAACGGATCCGCTGCCCCACGACCTGGAAGCATGCAAGCGCCTGGCGGCCGGAATCGGCTATCCGCTGATGCTCAAGGCGAGCTGGGGCGGTGGCGGGCGAGGCATGCGGATCCTGGAAAGCGAGCAGGATCTCGACACCGCTCTCGCCGCGGCCCGGCGCGAGGCGCTTGCCGCGTTCGGCAATGACGAGGTGTATGTCGAAAAGCTGGTGCGCAACGCACGACATGTCGAGGTACAGGTGCTCGGCGACACGCACGGCAACCTCGTGCATCTGTACGAACGCGACTGCACGGTGCAGCGGCGCAACCAGAAGGTGGTGGAGCGCGCGCCCGCGCCGTACCTCGACGATGCCGGTCGGGCGACGCTGTGCGAGGCTGCGATGCGGCTGATGCGCGCGGTCGGGTACACGCACGCCGGCACGGTCGAATTCCTGATGGATGCCGACTCCGGGCAATTCCACTTCATCGAGGTCAATCCGCGCATCCAGGTCGAGCACACGGTCACGGAGATGGTCACCGGGATCGATATCGTCAAGGCGCAGATCCGCGTCACGGAGGGCGGCCATATCGGCATGACCGAAAACACGCGCAACGCAGACGGTGACATCATCGTCCGTGCCGCGGGCGTTCCGGCCCAGGCGGAGATTTCGTTGAACGGGCATGCGCTGCAATGCCGGATCACGACCGAGGACCCGGAAAACGGCTTCCTGCCCGACTATGGACGGCTCACCGCCTACCGCAGCGCGGCGGGCTTCGGCGTGCGCCTGGATGCCGGTACCGCCTACGGCGGCGCGGTGATCACGCCGTACTACGATTCGCTGCTGGTCAAGGTCACGACCTGGGCGCCGACCGCCGCCGAGGCGATCCGGCGCATGGACCGCTCGCTGCGCGAATTCCGCATCCGCGGCGTCGCATCCAACCTGCAATTTCTCGAAAACGTCATCAACCATCCCGCCTTCCGGTCCGGCGACGTCACCACGCGCTTCATCGACCTGACGCCGGAACTGCTGGCGTTCACCAAGCGGCTGGACCGCGCCACCAAGCTGCTGCGCTATCTGGGCGAGGTGAGCGTCAACGGACACCCTGAAATGAGCGGCCGCACGCTGCCGTCGTTGCCGCTGCCCAAACCGGTGCTGCCCGCCGTGGACAACAGCGGCCCGCTGCCCTATGGCACGCGCGACCGGCTGCGCGAGCTCGGCGCGGAGAAGTTCTCGCAGTGGATGCTGGACCAGAAACAGGTGCTGCTGACCGACACGACCATGCGCGACGCGCACCAGTCACTGTTCGCCACGCGCATGCGCACCGCGGACATGCTGCCGATCGCACCATTCTACGCGCGCGAGCTGTCGCAGATGTTCTCGCTGGAGTGCTGGGGCGGTGCCACCTTCGACGTGGCGCTGCGCTTCCTCAAGGAAGATCCGTGGCAACGTCTTGAGCAGTTGCGCGAGCGGGTGCCCAACGTGCTGTTCCAGATGCTGCTGCGCGGCTCGAACGCCGTCGGCTACACCAACTATGCCGACAACGTGGTGCGCTTCTTCGTGCGCCAGGCCGCCAGCGCCGGCGTGGACGTGTTCCGCGTGTTCGATTCGCTGAACTGGGTGCGCAACATGCGTGTGGCAATCGATGCCGTATGCGAAAGCGGTACGCTGTGCGAAGGCGCGATCTGCTATACGGGCGATCTCTTCGACCCCTCCCGTGCCAAGTACGATCTGAAGTACTACGTCGGTATCGCCCGCGAACTGCAGCGCGCCGGCGTGCACGTGCTGGGCATCAAGGACATGGCGGGCATCTGCCGCCCGCAGGCGGCGGCTGCGCTGGTCAAGGCACTCAAGGAAGAAACCGGACTGCCCGTGCATTTCCATACGCACGACACCAGCGGCATCTCGGCCGCTTCCGCACTGGCTGCCATCGAGGCCGGCTGCGATGCCGTGGACGGCGCGCTCGATGCCATGAGCGGGCTCACCTCGCAGCCTAACCTGTCAAGCATCGCCGCGGCCCTGGCGGGCAACGAACGCGATCCCGGACTCAGCCTGGAGCGCCTGCATGAGGCGTCGATGTACTGGGAAGGGGTTCGTCGTTACTACGCGCCGTTCGAATCCGAAATCCGCGCCGGCACGGCCGACGTGTACCGTCACGAGATGCCGGGCGGCCAGTACACCAACCTGCGCGAGCAGGCCCGCTCGCTCGGTATCGAGCATCGCTGGACCGAGGTGTCGCGCGCCTACGCCGATGTCAACCAGATGTTCGGCGACATCGTCAAGGTGACGCCCACGTCAAAGGTGGTGGGGGACATGGCATTGATGATGGTGGCCAACGATATGACTGCCGCCGACGTGTGCGATCCGGCCAAGGAGATTGCCTTTCCTGAATCAGTGGTCTCGTTGTTCAAAGGCGAACTGGGCTTCCCGCCTGACGGCTTCCCCGCGGTACTGTCGCGCAAGGTGCTTCGTGGCGAGCCGCCCGCGCCGTACCGGCCCGGAGACCAGATACCGGCCGTCGATCTCGATGCGGCGCGCGCCGCAGGCGAAGCGGCCTGCGAGCAGGCGCTTGACGACAGGCAGCTTGCTTCGTACCTGATGTATCCGAAGCAGGCCAGCGACTACCACGCGCATGTGCGGGCCTATAGCGATACTTCGGTGTTGCCCACGCCGGCATTCCTGTACGGCCTGCAGCCTCAGGAAGAAGTGGCCGTTGACATCGCGGCGGGCAAGACCCTGCTGGTCTCCCTGCAAGGCACGCATCCTGATGCCGAAGAGGGCGTCATCAAGGTCCAGTTCGAACTGAACGGACAATCGCGCACAACATTGGTCGAGCAGCGCAGTGCCACGCATGCGAGCGTGGTGCGCAGCAGCCGTCCGGTTGCCGATCCCGGCAATCCGCAGCATATCGCCGCACCCATGCCGGGCTCGATTGTGACGGTGGCGGTCCAGCCGGGACAGCGCGTGGCAGCGGGTACGACGCTGATGGCGCTGGAGGCGATGAAGATGGAAACCCACATCGCGGCTGATCGCGACTGCGAAATCGCCGCGGTGCATGTGAAACAGGGCGACCGTGTGGCCGCGAAGGATCTGTTGATCGAGCTGAAGCCTGCGGATTGACGTCGGTATGCTTCGCTCGCACAGCGAATCGCAGGGAGGCTGGCAAGCTGGCAGCCTCCCGTCCGTTCGAGACCGGAGGCTGCGATGTCAAAGCGATGCGTGCGCTGGACCCGGCGACTAGCACGTCGGCGCCGCTCTCCAGACCTTCACGCTGACGTATCGAATTCAGCCCGGGGACGAACAGCCAGCTACGTCGAAATTCGGACGGCCGCAGTGGGCGTGATGGGGCGCTATGTACCTGACTCTTCATGATGGTTCCAGGTGATCGTGGATAGAGAACACTCAGTAACCGCGGCTCACGTCCCGTCCACCACGTTGTATAGAGGCTCGTCGCTCAACAACTGGCGGACACCGTGCCAGAGCATGGCAAACACGAGGCTCGAATTAAGTTGGCCGCGTTTTTGCAGCAGGCTCGAGAATCCATGAACGCGGCCTTGCTTGTGCGTGGTGCGTCAAGTGTAGCGAGACTTGGAAACGCGATGGTCGATCGACCTCATTTGCGATTGGCGCATCGAATCCTTTCACACGTTGAGGGGGACGACTGAGCTCCGCTAGGGTCGCTACCTGGTGTGGATCCGCCGTTCGAATGTCTGCTTGAAGCCGCAGGCAGTTGTTTGCAGATAGCCGGCTCCAGTCAACCGAAGGTACGGTAAGCGCTTGCCGACCCTTCCGAGACATCGGCCGACAATCCGACCTTCGCAAGCAGGCCATAGAGCGGCGGCTCTCGAATGGCAGACTACCGGAACTGCCGCATGGAGCTTCGCTTCGCGTATCCCCTCAACCTTGCCGAGTTGTACGAGGTGCCGTCACAGTGGCCACCCGGCTATCCCAGGCGAGTCGAGTCAGACTAACCTCGGCAAGGTATTCGCTTTACAGGGGCAAGTTCAGTGGCGCGAGCGAGACCACATAAGAAATTGTGTCTAACCTACTACCGTCGTTGCTCAATTATTCAGTATCCACCTCTGGCCACAACTTCGGAAAGAGGAATCTCAGACTCTTCAATGGCAGGGAAAAATAGAGTGAGTCGCGGTGTGATTCTGACTGCAGAACTCCGAAGTCAAGAAGGCTGCGAGTGATGCGCCGAACCGTCGTGTCGCTCTCACCGAGAATCTGACCGAACTCTGCTCGAGATAGGGGGCGCATCATCGCAACCGATTCCAAGGCCAAGACAGTCTTCTCGGGTTTGATGACCGATTTCTCCGAACCTATTAGCCAAGGATTCGTGTCAAGGTAAATCAGCAAGTCTCGAAGTCGTGCGCGCAAGCCATCGAACTCCATCATCTTAAGCATGAAATTCACTTGGTCCAGGCAGCATTCGAGGAAGTAGTGCACGAACTTGACCAGTTCCTCCTGCGACAGGTTTCCTCGCCCGTCTAAATCATTGCGTCTTTGCTGGTCTGCGGAGGCCAGGCGCAAGTAGTACTCCTGATGCGTCCGAGCGAATCCACGCAGCGGCGACCAAAGCCCATCCGTCAGTCCAGAGGCGTGAAGAGTGAGATGCGAGTGGAGGCGGCAGGCTCGGCCATTGCCGTCAATGAACGGGTGAATCCAAGCCAGGCGATGATGGGAGCAAGCGGCAGCAATCAACTGGTGTTCGAACCCCCTGATGCGCGAGTAGCGAGTACTCCATTCTTCCAGTAACCGAGGAATGAGCGCGACTGGCGGAGCATCGTGCTTGCCCACGCTCACGACCTTCTCCCGAAACTCACCAGGATGAATCGGTTCTCCCTGTTCGGTGAATCGAAACTGAGGAGGCATGCCCTCGAAGAACAGCTGATGAATGCGCTGTACCTTACTTGGGGCGAACATCTGGGCGGTATCTTCTCCTTGCCACTCCACCTCCAGTGCCTCTTCGGTTCGGATGTGCGCAATGGCCATGAGCTGCTTCTTGTACTCCTCCTGGTCTTCCGCGTAGTGCTTCTTCAGCGCTTGTTCGATGCTTCTCGGCGTTGTGTGCTGGCCCTCAATCTTGTTCGAATAGTACGAGTTCATGTTCCGCAACAAAGGTGCCAGCGCTGCCGCGACGGGCCCGCGGCCGTTCGTGAGCAGTGTTCTTGCCTTCTTAGCTAGCTCAGCAGCTTGCTCAAGTGGCGCGTGAAGCACTCTTTCTTCGAGATAAAGCGGTTGGATTGTTGTTACGTCGGCCATGAATTATGTGCGGTATGGTGCTACTTCTGACGTTCGGAGGGGCAGCGCGCCGGTGACTACCGGCCGGGGAACTGTTGGTAGGGGGCTGTAGGGCTTTTTGGATAGTCCATAGTAGGGAGAGATGGAGGGTTCTTTGGCAGGCTTAAATTCCCAGAAAATGCCGAATAAGTATAGCTTAGCGGCGAATCCGTGGAGTGTTGGATGGAGGATTCCTTGGAGAGTTCTGTGGAGAGTGTGTTGGAGGACGTCGAAGGGTGCTCCTGGAGACTTCAGCGGCTGAATTCGGAGAGGAGTTCGCGCTGGAGATGCTTCAATCGATTCCGCAGAGACATTCGAGCCTCGTCTCTGGTCGTCTGGTCATGAGGAGAACCTGCAATCCAACGGGCGCACCTGACGTTCGAGATTTTGATTGGACGACCACACGCGCAAGGAGTTGCTCGCCTTCGAGCGCGCGCTTCAGCGAACACGCCCTCATGATGGGCGGGGGCTGCGATGGACGGAGTGCGCCAGACGCAGGCGCTGGGGGGCTGGCTTGCCCGGGCTCCCCACGTAACCTCGGCTGGTGGGGCGCGTCGGCTTTGATAGCCACAGGTATGGCCCATCGGACGGTCTAGCACGCCGCACTCAAGGCAGGTTTCCGGGTGGTAGCAGAGATAGCTTCCTTCTTCGAAGTTCATGCGCTTTTCCGATTCAAATTCGTTATATCGTGCGAGAGCAGCGTCAATCGTGCTTGAGGTCCATACCTACACATCCTTGCGAGTCCGTTTCCGTCACCAATGCCTCAAGCCGGCAACTAATGCACCTACGGCAATCCAGAACACCCAACCAAGGCGGCGATTCGCCGCATCGATTGCGTTGCGAAGCTGCTCCATTGAGGTCCCGCCGTGTTGGCCCGCCAACGCATCCACCGCTTGCGCTATGTCAGCCTTCGTCGCCAGCTTGTCGTCGGGTTCGGGGGCGTATTCCTCTTCAGCAAACCAGTCTGGATGGTCTTCGACCATTCGTTCCTTCATGCTGTTGAAGTGGTTGACTGTGATAAGGTCGGAAAGCTTGTCATCCCGTGCGGCGTGCCAACAGACTCCGTGCAGGGCCTGGCGGGCGTCGGGCCGCATCCAAACATCCTGGTTGAGTAAAATCTCATTGACTGCCAGTAACTTGTCGCGCTCATAGGCAGCCAGTACCTGCTCTGGCAATAGTTCCCCGACTGCGTACGCGGCAGCTCTGCATGCTGGATCGGCGTTCGCGAGAATCTCGCCCAGCATATCGGGCTTCTTCGTCAAAGCCAGAGCCGCTAATCCCTTACGTACGCTTTGGTAATTACTCAGATAACCGCGCTCTACTCCCTCGCTCTCATGCTTGCATAATTCCGTATTTGCGGGGTCGGGATGCCAGCGAGACGCAATAGTCAAAGGCTCATCAATCGAATGAACTGGAGATGACCCGCTTTTTCGGACAGTGCCTATCTTGAGTAAACAGGAGGTGCACCATGCCGAAACCGCGCCCA
>NZ_JBIUHC010000151.1:0-23523 GCF_044627735.1 Cupriavidus sp. CuC1
AGTTTCAAATGTGGAGTGACCGGAGTGGGTAGGGAAGCGCCGACTGGCCCCTCCCCTCATTTGGCCGTTGTCGGCCAGTTTGGGACATTCGCGCCTAAGGCCTGGATCGCTGACCATTGCCGAGTACAGGCGCCGTGTTCACCTCAGCATTGCCGAATCGACGAACGCGGCACCTTCACCTTCGCCGATGTATCGGCAAGGTGTCGCTATTTCTTGGATTCGTATGCCATCCGCACCGCCAGACCTGTCAGAACGCTTCCCATCAGCCAGCGCTGCACCAATAGCCACTGCGGGCGTCCTGACAGGAAGGTAGATATCGATCCGGTCGTCACGACGATCAGTGCATTCACAGCGAGGCTGATCGAAATCTGAACGCCGCCGAGCGCCAGCGATTGGGTAAGCACACTGCCGTGTCGTGCCGTAATGAATTGGGGAAGCAGAGACAGGTACATGACGGCGATTTTGGGATTCGCCAGGTTAGTGATAAACCCCATGCTAAAGAGCTTCCTTGGGGTATCAACCGGTAGGTCGCGCACTGCAAACGCGGACCGCCCGCCCGGTTTGACCGCTTGCCAGGCAAGATAGAGAAGGTACAAAGCGCCGCCAAAGCGAAGCGTGTCGTATGCGTAAGGTACCGCAAATACGAAAGCCGTAATTCCGAATGCCGCACAGAGCATATAGAACACAAAGCCCAGAGCAACGCCCCCCAACGAAATGAGGCCTGCGCGTCTACCTTGGCAAATTGAGCGGGAAATCAGATAAATCATGTTCGGCCCCGGCGTTAGAACCATTCCCAACGCCACAAGAGCGAACATGAGCAATTGTGCGAAATCAGGCATAACCCATCTCCAATGGATAGTAGGTAATGCCCAGGCGCGCGGCGGCTAGCAACCTCACGCTCCCCGATAGTGCTCTATCTGTATGCGCCAGTCACATGAGTGCAGAAATCATAGCACAGGAGAAAATACTTTAGGATCGGAGGAGCCGTGGTTGTGCGCTTACAGACAACCGGCGAACATGACAGAACACGCCTCGCTTCAGTTTTCCGTTTTCCGTTTTCCGTTAATACGACCTCTACAGCACCAGCCGCTCGATCGGCATCGGAGGCGAGATCGCATATCCCTGCAGCAGATCCGCGCCGAGCGACCTCGCCAGCGCCACGTCGTCCGGACTCTCCACGCCTTCGGCCACCGTCTGCAACTCCAGCGAACGCGCCAGCTCCATCGAGGAGGCGAACAGCCGCCGGGCGCGCTCGGCATGGCGCGCGCGGTGCAGCAGGATCTTGTCCACCTTGACCTGCTTGAACGGCAGCAGGCCAAGGGCTTGCAGCGAGGCATACCCCGAGCCGAAATCGTCCTGGGAGATCACCATGCCGCGGGCAGAAAGCGCGCTGAGGTTTTCCAGCAGGCGCGCCTCGCTGTCGCGGGAAATGCGGGTCTGCTCGGTCAACTCCAGCACCACGCGGGCAACATCCAGCCCGTGGGCAATGCTTGCGCGCACAAATCCCTGGACAAAGCCGGCCGCAGCCGCGGTCTTCGGGTTGACGTTCAGGGAGAACCGGCCCGCATATTGCGGAAAGCGCATCTGCACCCGGCCGCATGCGCCAAGGAAATGGTCCAGCAGAATGGTCTCCACGCCATGGCTGGTGATGCTGCCGACAAAGGTATCCGGTGCGTGGTGCCGCCCTTTGTCGGACCAGCGCGCCAGCACCTCAAGCCCCACGATGCCGCCGTGTTGCGCGCTGATCTGCGGTTGGAACACCGGGTAGATATGCCCGAATTCAATCGCACCGATGAGATCCACCCGGGAAAGCGCGAGCAGCGCCTCGTGATCCAGGCCGCGCTCCGTGACATCCACTCCCTCGTGCCAGTCCGAAGGCCACGCCATCCTCTGGCGCAACCCGGCCGCCGGACCGGGCAGCCCGCTGACGGGCTCGGCGCTGGCCCAGATCGGATATGGGGCCCTTGTGGGGGGAGACGCCTTGCCACTGAATAACGCGTATTGCAATCTAAGCTCCTGGAAGGCATTCGGACGGCCGGGTATGACATGCACACGCATCACCTGGAACTCGCGCGAGCACACGCCACACCGCGACAACGCCATACCGCCCGGCAATTCTCTTGGCTCCGCTAAGGGCAAATTCAAACGACTGCAAACCCAGAGCGGTGGCCCACGCCAAGGCCGGCGCGCACTTATGCAGGCACAACCCTATTCTTTCAGTGCTCGGCTGGCCATGGAGCATTCAGATTCCCCTCCTAAGGAGGACCACCCACCAAGGCGGGGTACTGACGTAATACAAGCCGTAAGACAATCCATCACAGCAAGACTGACCCCTTGCTGAATCGTTCAGGGGGTGTAGGAGCACCCTGCGCCTACACCCTCTTTTTTTATTGCCAGGGCGTCTCGCGCCTGGATCCATGCGCAACCTCCCGCCCAAACCCGCAATACCCCAATCCCTGCCTTAAAATCCCGAGAAGCGAATGCCGATCGAGCCATAGCCGTAATAGCGATCGAGCTTGCCCGCGGTAGCGGCGTTATAGAGAAACGGGATCGTGCCGACGAAGTTGTACAGCGATGCCTGCCCACGCAGGAACACCTCGACATTCTTCACCACCGCATACGACAGCTCCATCCCCAGCGTATGGTTTGACTTGATGGGGGAATAGCCGTATGCGCTCGCGCGGCTATCGACGTTGCTGCGCAACAGGTACTGGAACTGGTAGCCCAGCCGCGCGCTGAAGCTCTCGTACTTCCAGCGCCACGAGCCGCCCAGGTTCAGGAAGCCAGCCGTGTAATTGAAATCGTCATTGATATTGAGGCCGTACTGGCTAGCGTCCGTTGAAAAGGACGCCGACTGCAGGTTGGTGTTGCCAACACGGCAAGGCGCGGCCAGGTTGCCGCTGGCAACGTTGTCCGAGCCGATGTTCACATTGAAACTGCACCCGCCCTGCTGCAGCCGTGTGTTGATGCTGCCGATCGTCACTCGGCTCACGCCAAGGCCAAAGAACCCGGTCAGCTTGTTGCGCTCGGTAAGGTCGCCAGAAAAAATCACATCGGCCTGGCCCTGGATATCGTTGGCGTCGTTGACCGTGACGCTGTTGAAGGTGGCATTGCGGACCTTGAGCGCGGACGAGCGCGTCAGGCTGCCAGCGCGGTCGCCCCAAAGGGAGAAGCGCAGCATGATGCGGTCCCGCGCGCCGGGCTCGGCCAGCGGGTCATAGTGCAAGGCCAGCATCCAGCTATCGATCTGGTTGTTGTCCTGCCCATAGTCGATGCCGCGGCGCCAGTATGTGGCCGACCCCGACCATTTCGGCGAGAACTTGTAGCCCAGCATCAGCTTGCCGCCACGATAGTCGCCGGCGTTGTCCGCCACGGCACCCTGACTCTCTCGCAGGTTAAAGACATCCACGGTCTTGTTGACCATGTCATAGCTGGCCTCCACGCGAAATGACGTGAACTCGCCCGTAGCGGGCTCGGCCTGCAGGAACACATCGTCGGGGGCCGCATTGGCAACGCCGACGCACGACAAGCCCAGCATCAAGGCACCAGCATTGCCAAGCCGGCGCGTGCGATACAACAGCATAGGGAGACTCCGAGGCCGGGGGCGGACCTCATCCACGGCGTCAGCCGGTTCTTGGTCCGGCCAACTGCACACAAAAAAGCCGGTCACCCGCCACAAGCGCCAGATGGCGCACATGACGGATGACCGGGCTGGCCCTTCCCTGACCAAGGGAAGGGCTTCACTGCACACCGATCAGGGGTTCAACGTGACCGAGGTCGTGATGCCGTTGCCGCTAACCGTTGACGTGGCGGTCTGCACGGTCTGCGCCAGCGTCTTCTGCGGGCTGCTGCTCACCAGCGTAGCAACGCTCACCGCCTTGCCACCCTGGCCCGCCACCGCAAACGTCACGGGGAAGGTGCTGGTCGACTTGGGCGTGAGTGCGGCGATCTGCGTCGCGCTCAGCGCGCCCGCGCCCTGCAGCTTGGTCAGGAAGACCGTGAAAGGCAGGTTCAGCGAGCCGCCGTTGGCGCTGTCGAACAGGTTGTCGGCAGCCCCGTTGGTCAGGCCCACGTTGGCCGTGATGCTGCCGCCACCGATGCGGAACGAGTAGGCCGTGTTGACCGGCACCTGCGCAGCGGTCAGCGCGCCGCTGCCGTTGAAGGTGAGCGCAACCTTCTCGATGATGACGTCGACCTTGTTGCCGTTGTAGGTGTAGCTCAGGCCGGCACGCACTTCCGCTGCTCCGCCGGCAAATGCATCGCCGTTTTGCGAAACCGCCACCTTGATGGAGCTCAGCGTACCGCCCGTCACCGTCACGGCGCTGCTCACCGGGAACTGCTGGCCGTTGATGGTCATGCTGGCCAGCTGGATGAAGTTGGTCGGCTTGACGCTGTCGGCCACTTTGCCGACGGCGATGCTATCGACATTGCCGCCCAGGTTGCTTGTCGCGTTCTGGATTGCAGTGGCGTTGCCGGTAGAAACCGCAGTGCCAAGCGCAGCCAGGTTGGCCGTCAGCGTGGCGTCAGCCAGCGCGGTCGGCGTCACCGCCGCCACCAATGCACCGCTCGTCGTGGACTTGGCGCTGTCGGTCACCGCATTGACCGAGCCGCTTTGCTGCAAGGCGGCCAGCGTGGCGGCCGGGCTCGCGCCCAGCACGATCGTGCCCAGCGCGGTGCTCACGTTCGACACCTGGGTAGCCACAACCGGGCCAGCCAGCGCGGCCACGTTAGCAGCCACCGCGGCGATGTTGGCCTGGACGCTGGCCGGGAAACCTGCCTTGGCGTTCTGCACCGACGAAGAGATCACCGCCGTGACCAGCGTGCTGCTGGTCAGGTCCGCGGTACCGGAAGCGTTGTTCACCGCGTTAGCCACGGCAGCGGCGGCCGCCGCCGCGGCAGCTTCCGTCGTCAACGTGCCGCCCGTGCTCTTGGACAAGGCGGCCAGCGTCTTGGTAACCTGGTCCACCAGTTGCTGCACCACCACGGCTGCCTTGAGCACGGCAGCGTCCTGCATCGGATCCAGCGTGGTCAGGTCCTTGCCTTGCAGGCCAAGCTTGGTCGCCAGCGCCGCGGCTTGCGCTGCGCCCAACTGCGCAACCAGCGTCGTCAGCGGCGTGATCACCGGGGTCACGCCGGCCTTGTAGGTGACTGCCGGCGCTTGCAGCACGCCGGTGAACGGCTGGTTGGTACCGATATCGGTACCGCCGGTCACCTTGAGCGCGCTGGTGGTGCAGCCATCCGGGAACGTGAAATCGCCGGTCGCGGAGGTCGTCGCGGTCTTGTTGCTGCAATCGAGGAACGTCACCGTAGCCTGTGACAGGTAGAAGTCGACGGCCTTGCCTTGCACGGTGACCGATGGCGACGGGGTCGGCGTCGAATCCGAGCCACCCCCGCAAGCCACGAGTGCCGCGGCCGCGGAAGCCATGAGGCCGAGGGTTAAGATATTCCTGATGTTGGTTTGCACGCTTCTCACTCCTGATTGATACGTCAATGCGTCGATGGGTCGATAGGTCAATGGGTCACTAGGTCGTCTATGGATCCTGACCATGCCTGGGCAGCGCACCGCCTGTGGTGCCCTTCGCCGCCCCGGCTCGGCGCATCTCATGGATACCTTTTGCTGGCTCCTGCAATCGGAATCGGCAGCACTACATCGCCACTGCCTTTTGCCAGCCTCACTAGATAAACAATCTCCACAACCGTGTCACCCCTACTAGGAGGGGGAAAGCGCAGACTTGCATGTCAGGACGCAACACCCGCCGCCGCGAGAGACGCAACGGCATCGCTGCCGCGCGCAAATTCTCCGGTTGTCAGGACGAGTGCAACGATGCCGGCGAACGCACCGCTTCACGCCTAGTGCTGAATCGGGAAATCCTCCGGCACCAGCCAGCGCGCCACATATCGACCCATGGCTTCGAGCAACACATCGGATGTCAGTCCGGACGCGCCCGCCAGTGCGGGGCACATGATCCAGGTAGTGCCATCGTGCTCCAGCACGCGCAGCGTCTTGGCAAGATCGGCCGGCTGCAGAATGAAATCCCCCACCCGGGCCTGCTCAAGCCCAAACGCCAATACGAAATCCGAGACATGCCGCTCGCCCAGGCACACCACCACCTTGGGCTTCCATTCCCGGCGAATGCCTTCGATATAGCGGAAGCGGTTGCCATTGCGGCACAGATCCAGGTAGCGCTGCTTGGGCACCAGGGCCGGTTGCCCGCGAAACGCCCTGGACCAAGGCGTCTGGCCAATCAGGTGCGCGGGCAACGGAAACAGGCTGAGCTTGAACTCCGCGCCCCCCGGCGCGTAGAGATGCTGGTCGAAGTAATGCTTCCAGTCGCACTCGCTCAGTGAGCACTCAAATGTCTGCGCGCGCGCCGCTGCCATGATCCGGGCGATCTTCTGATGCGACTGCCAGCGCTCCATGCTCTCGCGATGCCGCTCGCGGTATGCGCTATCCCAGGCCCCCGGTTGGGTACGCGGCTCCAGTGGCGCTACCAGCGACTCGACCCATGGATGCGGCGTGCTGTCGCAAAACCACACAGCCGCTGCCGGATTTCCCCCTTCCATACCAACGTAAGACGCGAAGTACGCGTCCAGCTGCTCACGTGAGAATACTGTCTTCTGTTCTATTTCCATGCCCCTACCGCTTGGTGGAATTAAAGATGCCCACGCGCTGAGGCAATACATACCTATACCACGTGACGGGCCGTGAGACGCCTCGAATGCATCGGCAAATCTCTAATAGAACGATGGAGACAACCCGCTGACGGGGAATGCAAAGGTAAAAGCTTCCCGCGTTTCCGCGCTTCCCACCCGCTTCGTATCGGATGCCGGCGGCTTAAAACCCATGCCTGGCTCCGACGGATTTGACCTGCCTACAACCAATCTGGATCAGTGCTTTTCCCTTTGGGAAAGCGCTCGCCGGAACGTATGTCGTCAGACCCGCGACGCTCCGGCTACCGCCCCCAAAAAGCCTGATCTCGTTTGCGCGAAACAATAACTAGGCGGTGCGAGATTTTGCGCGAGATTTGACTCGAATGCGCCCCCCTTTGGAGGGATTAGAGACACTCTTCTTACCCTTCTTACGCAGGGTAACGACACTTGGCGCGGCACCGCACAATCGGACGGGGGGCAAGCCAGCACGGGCGTGGGACAGGCACAACGCGGTGCCTGCAAGAATCTCGGATTTTCGATAGAGTGATGCCGATGAGCCGGCGTTTTGCTGGGTCTATGCAGCACCGGGGAGCCCACGCCCATGACCGAGCCTCCCATCGCCATTCCACCGATCCGATCGGAACCACAGCCCGCGCCCCCGGACGCGCGCCTGCCCCATACCTATTTCCAGGTAGGCGGCGACGGACCACGTGACGCTTCCGTGGGCCAGATCCTTGCCTGGCGCCAACGTGTCGGGCATGTCATGGACGTCAACCTCACCCGGGACGCCCTGGCAGCCCCGTTCCAGGCCGCCATCGACCGCTACCTGGTCGAGGACATGCTCTTCACGGACTGCCGCTGCGATGGCCTCTCCATGGAGCGCAACCTCGCGCGCATCTCCACGGACACCATGCGGCACTATGCGCTCCAGGTTTTCGTCGAGGGCAACGCCGGCGTGGTCGAGGGCATGCGGCGCAACCCGATGCCGCAACAAGGTGGCATCCTGCTCACGGACCATGGGCAGCCCATCCACATGCAGCGGGGTACCGTGCGCGCGCTCTCGGTCTTCGTGCCGCGCCCGATGATGGATTCCATCTTTCTCGGCGCCGAGGCCGCGCACGGGCGCATTGCAGAAACCAACACACCGTTGACCAGGCTGGCGGTGGCGCACCTGACGGCGCTGAGCCGCGAGATCCCCGGCATGGCGCCGCAAGCGGCTGCCGAGGCCATGCACGCAAGCGTGCAGCTGCTCACCGCCGCCTTTCGCAAAGGCACGCACCTGGAGGAAGGCGCCCGCGCCGCGGCGCGTAGCGCCATGCTGGCCCGGGCACGCTGCCTGATCGATGCCGACCCTGGCGCGGCGGAGCTGTCTCCCGACAAGCTGCTCGCCAGGATGGAGATCTCCCGCCCCACCCTATACCGATTGTTCGAGCAGGAAGGCGGCGTGCAGGCCTATATCCGCAAGAGCCGGCTGCGGGCCGCCGCCGCCGACCTGGTGAAGTTCCCCTGCGTGCCTGTCGCCAACATTGCCTACGGGCTGGGCTTTAAGAGTGCATCGGACTTCACGCGCGCGTTCCGTCGAGCCCTGGGCATGTCGCCAAGCGACCTGCGCGCCTATGCCACCAGCCCCCAGATCAGCGAATTCAGGCAAGCCGTCTTCGCTGTGCAAGGCGATGACTTCCGGCAATGGCTGTGTCGGCAACAGTGCTGAGCTGCGCGCCAACAGCCACTGCATCGCCATCTCACGCCGGGTAGTACTCGGCCTCGCAAAGCGCTGCCTCGTGCGGCCTTACCTGAAAGTCGGCCATGGTCAGCCATTGGCTGATAAAACGTCCCATGGCGTTCAGGAGCACATCGGAAGCTAATCCGGCAGCCCCCGCCACCGCGGGACAAATAATCAGGTTTGTACCTTCGCTGACATAAACGCGCAGTTCCCTCGCCTGATCGGCAGGCTGTAATGTGTGCGTGGTATAGGGCACCCCCCGCATGTCGAAGGCGTGGAGATAATCCGCCTCGAAGCGCTCGCCAAGGCAAACCACCACCTTGGGCCGCTCGCGCCGGCGCAACTGGGCAATAAAGCAGAACCGGCCACCATTACGACAAAGCGTGAGGTATTTGGCTTTGGGATTGAGCTCCGGCTGGTTGCCGTGGAGCTGGGTCCACGGCAGCCCGTTCTCCGACCGGATGGCCAACGGGAACAAGCTCAGCTTGAAGTCCCACCCGCGCGGCCGATAAAGATATTGCGCAAGGTAACGCTGCCAATCGCCGCTATCGTCGCGGCCGAACAGCACCATTTCCCGGGCCGCCGCCATGATGCGCGCGATGCGCTGGTGCGTTTGCCATTTACCCATCTCGCGCAGATGCCGCAGCCTGAAATCCGCATCCCACGCCGGTACCTCGCGCACCGGCTCAAGCTGCGCAGGCAGCGGCGTGCCATCGGTCGTCGGCATGCTGTCGCAGAACCAGACCGCGCCGGCCGGACTGCCCCCCTCCATGCCTACGTAGGACGCGAAATAAGCATCCAGCTGCTCACGGCTCAGAGCGCCCGGGCCCTGTTCTGGCGCCCCAGACATATCAGACATATCATACAAATCAGACAAATTAGCCATACTAAGTATCCCCGTCATTCCCGTCGTGCGCCTTTTGACCCAGCAAGACACTGGATCGCTGCCAGCATTGCCCCGGTTGCGTCGGTTTCCCCGTCTCTGCTGGACCAGGTAAAAGGGTCTCCAAGGATCACCCCTCCGCGCACGCCTTATAGACAACTGTCTCTTGCGGCCAAGATTAACGGCACTCCCGCGCGCCTCTTGACCGTGCGTCTCACTTTCCGGCGATCGGCCCGGTGATTGGCGCTCCCATTGGCAGGTAAGCAACACCAGCAGCCCGGCATGGTGACGCGTGAGCCTCGCAGGCAAGCCATCCGGCTGCTACTAAGCCAACCGCCGCCGCGCCATCCCAGTCTCATCCATGCCAACACCCAAAGCGCCTGCCAAAACACTTACCGCCTCCGCCCGCGAGCCACCTCGCCGGCCTCGGGTTCGGGAATACGTCCACCTTCACGCGAGTCTTCCGCCGGGAGTCCGAGATGTCGCCGCCGGGCTTTCGCGAGTACGCGCCGAACCGGCTTCGCCGGTAAGTCGCGAGAAGCCACCGGTGAGATCGAAACCGCCCGCTACTCAATATCAGAATCCATCGAGAAATTCCCCCTCCTTTCGCGGGGATAGAAAATACAAAGAAAAAAGGTACAAGCCTTTAGAAAAAAGGCGAGTAGCGATCGCGATGAACCAGCGATGCGTTACTAAATAATCAGCGCACCGCCCCCACCCATCAGACCTTCAATCTCCCCTCCGCCGCGCGAGCCGATATCGCACTGCGCGACCTCGCCAGCAACCCAGCGCCATCGCGCCAACAATCCCCTCTCGTTCCCTTCTCTCGCAGGGTACCGGTAGGAGTCACTGCGCCGCACTATCTGCCCCATCGATAAGACGAACAGACAGGTGCCTATTGCGTCTGTTTAAAGCGAAGCGACGACATTCCAGCGGAACGTCCCTGCATGGACGACGCAGGGCGCACGGGTCAGCCGCTCCTGTGTGCCACGGAATCGACTGCAAACCATGCAGCCCGACGCCGACTTCCTTCGTCCGATCAAAAACGCCATGCCACAGGAGACAGCGCGCATGGCCGGGCGACGTAGTCAATGGCACGCCGCCCTTACCAATTGGGGATAAAACGTTCAGTCGCACAGCCGTGCGAGTGGATTGCGAACGCTTTCGGGGAAGATCATGGGAGTTTATCGCGACATGTTTGCCAGGCATCACGACCAGCTCACGCTGGCCGCACGCCTGCTGGACGTAGGTGTCATCTGGATTGCCGGCTACCTGGCAACCGCACTACGCTTCGCAACGGACGCCACGCCCAGCGCGCCCATCCACCAGTTCATCCAGTACTTCGGCTGCACCGTTGCGTTCATCGTGCTGCCCGCGTTCGACCTGTACGCCTCCTGGCGCGGCCGCAGCGCCTTCTCGCTCTCCACGCGCATGCTGGCCGGCTGGACCCTGGTCTGGCTGATCAGCATCCTGGTCTGCTTCCTCCTCCATCAAGCCGACTCTCTCTCGCGCCTTTGGGCCACCTACTGGTATATCGGGTCCATTGTCGGCCTGCTGGCGCTGCACATCGCCAGCCGAGCCCTACTGAGCCTGGTCCGCGGCACCGGGGTGAACACCAAGCACGTACTGATCGTTGGCTACGGCCGCACCGGCGAAGAGATGTACCGCCGCGCCACCGCCAACCGCCGCACCGGCTACAGGGTGGGGGGCATCTACGCATCGGCAGACGAAGCGACGCCGGCCAGTGTGCTGCGCGTGGAAGACAGCGCCAAGATTGCGGAGTTCGCGCGCCAACACAATATCGACGAAGTCTGGATCACGCTGCCGATGAGCGCCACCCGCCAGATGCAGAGCATTGCGTACTCGCTGCGCAACGACTTCATCGACATTAAATGGATGCCCAGCCTGCTGGACTTCGACCTGCTCAACCACAAGGTAGGCGACTTCCTGGGCATGCCCGCGGTGGAACTGAACCGCCCGCCATCGCTAGGCGTGCGCGGCGCAGTGAAGGCAGCATTCGACCGCAGCTTTGCTGCCCTGGTACTTGCCGCCCTCTCCCCGCTGTTCCTGGTCATCGCCGTGCTGATCAAGCGCAGCTCCCCCGGCCCGGTGTTCTTCAAGCAAGAGCGCCTGGGCCTGGACGGCCGCGTGATCCACGTCTACAAATTCCGCAGCATGAAGCCGCACGATGAGCACGGCGTGGTCACGCAGGCCACCAAAGGCGACAACCGCATCACCCCGATCGGCGCCTTCCTGCGCCGCACCAGCCTGGACGAACTGCCGCAGTTCATCAACGTGCTCAAGGGCGAGATGAGCGTGGTAGGCCCGCGCCCGCACGCCATGGCTCACAACAATATCTATAAAGAACAACTCGACCTGTACATGCTCCGCCACCGCGTCAAGCCGGGCATTACCGGCTGGGCGCAAATCAATGGCTATCGGGGCGAGACGGATACGTTAGAAAAAATGGCCAAGCGGGTGGAGCACGACATCTTCTATATCCGAAACTGGTCATTCTGGATGGATCTGCGGATCATCTTCTGGACGGCGTTTAGAGGCTGGACCGGCCAAAATGCTTACTGAAATTTTACAAAAATATTTACCAGAAGTGTTTGAACAATATCAACCATCCACACCATTTTAATCAGGAATCCCGCCCACCATCGTCTCAAGCATAATATTGAGAACGGATAAACAATTAATACATCGACTTTGTTCATAGAAATCAATCAACATTGCTCTCCACAACACCCATAAACATATAATCTACCAGGTCATTTAATTATACACTTTTTTGCCACCTAATAAATTCATTATTTTTTTAATTAACGAGCAAACACAAAACCCGAAATCGCTACCTATGGCGCACGAGGGCACTCAGACTTACCAATTTAATATAACAAAGGCTTGGAAGATGTTCAACAATAAATCCATTCTCATAACCGGCGGGACAGGGTCATTTGGCAAGAAATATGTGCGCACGATATTAGATCGTTATCAGCCAAAGCGACTGATTATTTTCTCGCGCGACGAACTCAAGCAATTCGAAATGCAGCAAGAGTTCAATCAGCCGTGCATGCGCTATTTCATTGGTGATGTACGTGATGGCGAACGGCTGATCCAAGCTACCAGGGGTGTCGATTTCATTATTCATGCTGCGGCTCTGAAACAGGTTCCTGCTGCAGAATACAATCCAATGGAGTGTATAAAGACCAACATACACGGCGCCGAAAATGTGATTCTTGCAGCCCTAACAAACGAGGTTGATAAGGTGGTCGCGCTGTCGACGGACAAGGCGGCGAATCCTATAAATCTTTACGGCGCAACCAAGCTGGCCTCTGATAAGTTATTCGTTGCCGCCAACAATATGTCTGGCGGCCATCGTACGACGTTTTCGGTCACTCGTTATGGCAACGTAGTGGGCTCACGTGGATCGGTTGTGCCGTTCTTCAAAAAATTGATTGTAGATGGCGCGGACCACTTACCTATTACGCATGCAGAAATGACACGTTTCTGGATTACGCTACAGCAAGGTGTCGATTTCGTACTCAAGAACTTCCAGCGCATGAAAGGCGGCGAGATTTTCGTGCCGAAAATCCCCTCTATCCGCATCGTCGATCTAGCCGAGGCCATCGCTCCTGCTCTGCCGCACAAGATCGTCGGCATCAGGCCTGGTGAAAAACTGCATGAAATAATGTGTCCGGCGGATGATTCACATCTTACAATTGAGTTCAATGATCATTACGTGCTCAGCCCCACCATCACGTTCAATCGCAGCGATAATGATTTCACAACAAACTTACTTAATGAGAGCGGCAGACCGGTGTCGCGAGGTTTCGAATACAACTCAGGAACGAACAAGCATTTCCTTAACATCGATGAAATCGTAGCATTTAATCGTATTGCGGGTGTGTAAATGATCCCCTATGGTCGCCAGGATATTACTCAAGCGGATATCGATGCGGTCACGACAGTCCTGACGTCGGATTTTCTGACACAAGGGCCGATGGTTCCGCGTTTTGAAGCGTGCGTTGCTAGCAAAGTGGGCGCCCGACATGCGGTCGCCGTTAATAGTGCTACGTCCGCGTTGCACATTGCCTGCCTCGCTCTCGGCCTCGGTCCGGGCGATTGCCTGTGGACGAGCCCAATCACTTTTGTCGCCTCGGCAAATTGTGCACGCTATTGTGGCGCGAACGTCGATTTCGTCGATATAAATCCGCGCACGTACAATCTCGACCCGATTGCCCTGAAGGCAAAGCTCGAGCAAGCAGACCAGAACGGCACGCTACCCAAGATTGTAATTCCAGTGCATTTATGTGGCCAATCGTGCGATATGGAAGCAATTCATGCACTGAGCCAGGAATATGGCTTTCATATTGTCGAAGATGCGTCGCACGCAATAGGTGGGAAATATCTGGGAAGCTATATTGGCGACGGACGTTATTCGGATATTGCGATATTCAGCTTTCACCCTGTGAAGATCGTGACCACGGCCGAAGGCGGGATAGCGCTGACAAACAGCGAGGAGCTTGCTGCCCGCATGGCTTCTCTGCGCAGTCACGGTATCACGCGCGATCCTGAAGAGATGACGCATGTGCCAGACGGACCGTGGTACTACGAGCAGATTGAGCTGGGCTACAACTATCGGATGACGGAGTTGCAGGCTGCGCTGGGGGTTTCCCAGATGGATCGTCTAGATACCTATGTGGCACGTCGCCATGAATTAGCACATCGCTATGACGCGCTGTTGGCGGAGTTACCCGTTACGATTCCCTGGCAATTGCCGGATGCGTACTCGGGACTACACCTATACGTAATCCGACTCAAACTCGATCAACTCAAAAAAACGCATTCGCAGGTGTTCGCATCATTGCGGGCAGCTGGGATTGGTGTGAATCTGCATTACATTCCAGTTCATATTCAGCCGTATTACCGCGCATTGGGCTTCAATCCTGGAGATTTTCCAGAGTCAGAACGTTATTACGCCGAAGCAATCAGCTTGCCGATGTATGCCTCAATGAGTTTCGTACAGCAGAACGAGGTCGTTTCTGCACTGAAGGAGTCACTTTAAACATGAAGCTTGCCATCATTCCCGCTCGCGGCGGCAGCAAGCGCATTCCAGGCAAAAACGTCAGGCCATTCAACGGTAAGCCCATCATTGCATATTCGGTCGAAGCTGCCTTGCAGTCGCAATGCTTCGACCGTGTCATTGTGTCGACAGACGATAACGAGATTGCGGAAGTAGCGGCAAGTTACGGCGCGGAAATCCCATTCAAACGACCTCCGGAGTTGGCCGATGATTACGCCACCACGCTTGCAGTCATCCAGCATGCGCTTGAGAGTATTGCGCAACAGGGTAAGCCAGCACAGGTCGTCTGCTGTATATACGCGACAGCGCCATTTATCAGACCCAACGATCTACGACAGGGATTGGACTTGCTAGAGGAGCGCGGGGCTAACTATGCCTTTAGCGTGACGAGCTACTCGTTTCCGATACAGCGGGCTCTCCGCATCACTCAGGAGGGGCGTGTAAATATGTTCCAACCGCAACACCTGATGACGCGCTCGCAGGACTTGGAGCACGCCTACCACGATGCCGGCCAGTTCTATTGGGGACGGGCACAAGCGTTCGCCCAGGCCACATCGATTTTTTCCGAGGCGTCCGTGCCGGTAATCCTGCCGCGTTACAGGGTGCAGGATATTGATACACCGGAAGACTGGCTGCAGGCTGAGTTGATGTACCGGGCTTTGGCGGCACAGTGATGAAACAGTTGCGTGCAGTGATCCGGGTCGACGCTTCTATAAAGATCGGTAGCGGTCATCTGATGCGTTGCCTTACCTTGGCAAATGAACTGCGTGCGCAGGGTGTGCAAGTAGAATTCATCACTCGGGAGCATCGGGGGAATCTCGTCGCAACCATCCTTACGCAGAGGTTTGCCTGTCACATATTGCCTTCCCATTCCACCACCTCGCGCGAAGACGCGGCGCATGCTGCCTGGCTCGGGTGCAGCCAGGAAGAAGATTGTAGTGACACAAAGGAAATACTGAGTCATTCGGGCGCAGTGGACTGGTTGATTGTGGATCATTACGCGATAGATGCCGGCTGGGAGACGCCGATGCGCCAGTGTGCACGAAATATCATGGTCATCGATGATCTTGCCGACCGGCTGCATGATTGCGACCTGCTGCTCGACCAGAACCTTTATGCCAATCTCGATCAGCGCTACAGTAAGATTGTTCCTGCCGCTTGCGCCCAACTGTTGGGGCCGGGCTACGCCCTAATATCGCCCGACTTCGCCCGGCAAAGGGAGCTTGCCCTGGCGAAAAAAGACCACGCCCCCTATAGGCTGCTGGTTTTCTTTGGCGGAGTCGACGCAACCGACGAAACCGGCAAGTTTCTGCAAGCTTGGGGCGACTGTACCCGGCCAACGATGATCGCTGACGTCATCATTGGTGCCAGCAACCCGAGGGCGCAGTGCCTGGCGGAAAAGGCGGCCGCGCTTGCGGGCATACGCCTGCATCCTCATGTCAGCAACATGGCTGAAATGATGGCGCAAGCAGACTACGCCTTCGGGGCTTCCGGCGTGACGAACTGGGAACGGTTCTGCATCGGACTCAACAGTACAATTGTCGGTGTGGCCCAAAACCAATTGAAATTGGCGGAGCACCTTGCGGCCTTCGGCCTGATCGAGTACCTGGGCGACTGGCGCCAAACATCTGCATTAGTCTATGAGCGCGTACTCGCGAATCTCGCTCCGCGCTCCGAGAACCTTGCACAACGCCGAAAGCAAATCATGGCGCAGGTCGATGGGCAAGGCACCTATCGGGTAGTTCAACGACTCACTGAAAAACTTAGGCCGCAAACTCAAGCTTGACGAGGTTTACTCAATGACACAAGAGAATTTGCAGATCGAGATCGCTGGGCGACCCATCGGCCCTGCACATCCACCCTACATTATCGCGGAGCTCTCCGCCAACCATAACGGGAACATCAATACCGCGATTAGGATTATCGAGGCGGCAAAGCAAGCGGGTGCTGACGCTGTAAAACTCCAAACCTACAGGCCAGACACGATAACGATCGAATCTGATCGCCCTGAGTTTCAAATTAAAGGCGGATTGTGGGACGGAAAGTCGCTGTATGAGCTCTATCAGTGGGCTCATATGCCATGGGAATGGCATAAGCCGCTGTTTGAGAAGGCCGAGGAGCTTGGCATCACGATTTTCAGTTCTCCTTTTGATCGGACGGCCGTCGACCTGCTCGAAACCTTGAACGCGCCGGCCTATAAGATAGCCTCGTTTGAGGCAATCGATTTGCCTCTCATTAGGTATGTCGCCCAAACCGGCAAACCCATGATTATTTCCACGGGTATGGCGGATGCCGTTGAAATTCAAGAAGCCATTGATGCGGCGCACTCAGGGGGCTGCACGGATCTTGTTGTACTTCATTGTGTCAGCGGATATCCTGCTCCTCCGGAAGACTATAACTTGCGCACAATTGCCGATATGGCAAAGCGTTTCGGTATTGTGACAGGCCTGTCAGACCATACGATCGACAATACCGTCGCCATAACAAGCATTGCATTTGGAGCAGCGCTGATCGAAAAACACGTGACACTCGATCGCAATGGCGGTGGTCCTGACGACAGCTTTTCGCTTGAACCGCAAGATCTAGAGTCTCTGGTTCGAGGCGCAAAGACGGCCTGGTCGGCATTAGGACGTGTGGACTATGAACGTAAGGAGAGCGAGAAAGGTAACGTCCAGTTTCGACGGTCACTCTACGCAGTTCAACCGATTAGAAAAGGTGAGATATTCACGACTTTTAATGTCAGGAGCATTCGCCCAGGATTCGGTCTTGCGCCAAAGTATTTTGACGCAATCCTGGGCAAGAAATCCAACATTGATCTTGCGCCCGGGGAGCCGATCCCGAACATCGTGCTCGACACGTCTAGCATCGGTCACTAATACAAGGTAGCTTCGCGCCTACCGGCTCGGGCGTTGTACCGATGGGTGCGAAGGTTCTGCACTGCACCTTCATGGCCAAGTATGACGAAGCAAGACAGCGCAAAGCAACCATACATGAAGCTCTCGCCAGCATTGAGGCCCAACTATTATAGGAAAAGACGGACAGCTTCTGGATTCGGCACCTATCAGTGCGCGTTGGAGTTTCTGCTTTCGGTTTGCAATCATCGCCTCCTTTGCGTGACCAAACTCGACGATGCTCCACGCGAAGAGAGTGACGGGCAATGCTTCGACGAAGTGAAGCACAGAAAGATCTGAATTGCTGCCCTAATGGCACGAGAATCGTGTCTCCCCTCCTCTACTGAACGCTCACTGACATGCTGCCAGCGCAGCCTTCAATCTGACACCGGCAGGCCGCGCTCGTCTTCTTACCCTCCTTGCAGGTGCCCTCCCCTTCAGCAGGGTACCGGAATTGCTGCCCGGCAGCATAATCGCTACCAAGATGGCTCCGATACTCGTGCAGCCAATTTTTGGGGCGCGGGTTCACCTTCCCTGGAATGCTAAGCTGGCACAAAACGTTCAGGGGATAGGCTTGCAATCAAATGTGCCGCTAACACAAGCGGCGACGAGCAGCCTCAGCCGGAAATAAAAATGAAAAAAACGCACATCGTGCAGCTCGATGCAATACGATTTCTTGCTGCGTTGGCCGTCGTGCTGTACCACTATACCGCGCATGACTTCGAGACGGCGGCAGCCCCGGTGACACGTTTCGGATTCCTCGGGGTTCCGTTTTTTTTCATTATCAGCGGATTCGTTATCACAATGAGTTTGAGTGGCTCGTCGTCGCCAACTAAGTTTTTGATAGATCGTGCGATCCGGCTCTACCCATCATTTTTCTTTTGCTCTGTCATCACGGTAGGCTTTGTGGCCTTTTTGACAAACGGTCCATATTTTACCGTCTATGATTTTTTTGCCAACATGACGATGTTTGGCGGCGAGCTACACGCCAGGCGGATCAACGGTGCATATTGGTCCCTAGCGGTCGAATGGATGTTCTATTTCATGATGTTTAGTGTGTTCTGGGTTATAGGGAGGAAGAATCTGCACTGGTTCCTATGGGTCTGGATCGCGGCGTCTGGTCTCGCAACTATCTACGATCTCGGGATAGTCCGGCGGCTGTTTACTCTGGGTAATGCTCCGTTCTTTATCGCCGGAACCGCAATATATCTCATTGCAGCGGGTGACAAATCGCGTTGGATGCGCGCACTTGTCTTGTTCAGCCTTCCGGTAGCCATTTTCTGGGAGGAAAAGAACGCCATTTTGGCAGGCATGGAGGACGCAATTGGCGCCATTGTAGTCGCGCTTTCGGTCGTCGGCTTCTACACCCTTATCGCAATCGTGGCGCACTTGCCACGCCGGCCGTCAAGCCCGAAAGTTCTCGAAATTGCCGGCCGGGCAAGCTACCCGCTTTACCTATTGCACGAAACGATCGGCGTACATATCTTACGCAGCTACTATGAGCCCGGCCTTTCCGGCTTCTTCCTGGTTGTTGGTCTCACGCTGGGAATGATTGCGCTATCATTCCTTATCGCGGAGTACATCGAACGACCTGCAATCGGCTGGCTCAAGCGTGCTTCAGTGAGGCGCCACCTGCCGGCCACCTCTGTATAGTCAGGCTAACTCCAAGCCAAAACACGTCACCAAGCGCGCGTTTGGGCTGGTTGCGATCGAGTTTGCCATCAGCTTTCATGTGAGTGATGGCCGGTTCGATGGCGCTGCGCCGCCTTATCATGGCCTTGATGGCTCGGGTGACGCCTCACTTTTGGCTCGAACGCGAAATGCGTATGCCATCCACCTCTGCGCTGCGATAATCGTGATCCACCACTAGGCGATCTACTGGTGGACGTTGGGGGTCTGTTTGAGCGCCTCGTAGAGTGCGTGACCGTCATACGGATTGCCTGGCATGGAGCATGGTCAGCTTGCGGGAGGACTTGCACCTCCATGGGTGCGCCCATGCTGGGCGCACCCATGGAAAAAGCCACCCGACGTTGACTTGTTGTCTTAATCGAGTAGCCGCTACTGGTTAAGTGTCTTGCGCTCATAGTGAAGGATCCCATCATCCTCACGAACGAAGGCCATCCCCGCTCCTTCCGCTATCCTGGATGAAGCCACATTGCCGGCCTTTACCTCCGCTCTGATCGGCCCAGAGAATTGAGAGGAAAAATGTGCAACCATCGCCTTACCCAGTCCGGACCCTCGGGCTTCGGGGGCCACTGTCCATGACAATTCGTGGACGCCGCTCTCGTGACGATCCGCCCGGACTGCACCCACCGGCACATCGCCAACTTCCGCGATCATCAAGGTTCTGTTTGGATTCTCGATAGAACTGTCGAGCCATCGGACGTGCCCGTCGCGGGCCACTTCGTCCATACTATGGCTTGCGTGGCGCGTAGTCGAATCGTTGCGCCACGCAAGCAGGACGTCCACGTCATCAAGGGTTACGGGACGCAAGCGTAGGTTTTTTGGCATACCGCTTCTCTAGTAGGTGGTGACGGAGCGCATTATAAGGCTGCAGAGGCCACATAGGATACCGAGTAATTGGAGAGATCGTGATTGCGCAGATCAGTTTCATATATTCCCTACAGTGCTATAAGATGCACCTTGGCGCGGCGTGAAGCCGCAGGAGTGCCTGTTGGTCAACATTACCCCAGGCCCTATGCGCAATAACTATGACCTCGTCCAGCGCTACGACAGGCGCATAACCGATTGGTAATCGATGCACCTATTTCCTCCTTTGGTGGGGATAGCGAATCTTCAGAGCACGCTAGAATCAGGCGGCATCTTTCTTCCGCCAGCCGACGCCCAGCACGGCGCCACGCCAACAGCCCAAATGGGACTCTATCTTCTAGGTTTCTTGTTTTTTGAGAAAGTATGGCTTCTGCCTTTCAGAACGGTATGTAATACAGCCCGCTTTGGTGCAGGTTACCCCTACATTGCACTGATCTGCATCTGGGTTTTTGCCAGCTGCCCCTGGCCCCTCAAGACAAAACCTGTGCGATCGTACTCATGACCTAGTTACCGAAAATGCGCCAAAGGACGGTGCTAGGCGTATAGATCTTCTGCGCGGGCCGTGTGCTGTTGCTGTCGCCTACTGCCGCGTTTTCGCCTGAACAGATTACGCACACCTCCATAGTTGGGGGCCCTACGGCGCGTATATTTTCTTTGTTCTGGGGGCCAACCGAAAATAATTTCCGATACGAATTTGGAAAATTGACTGGAAAATCATGAATTTCAGGAAAGACATCAACGGACTGAGGGCGCTGGCTGTGGTCGCCGTCGTTCTATTTCATTTCGGTGTACCAGGAATGAATGGGGGTTTTGTAGGCGTAGATGTATTTTTTGTCATCTCCGGTTTCCTAATGACAGGTATTATTTTCAGAAAAATAGACGATGGCACTTTTTCCGTGTCAACTTTTTACTTCGATCGCGCGCGCCGAATAATTCCTGCGCTTGCCTTCCTCTGCTTTTTTATATTAGTTTTCGGCTGGTTTTTTTTGACGCCAACAAACTATCGAGCCCTAGGTAAACACGTTGCGAGCACATTAGGATTCGTGTCAAATGTGGTTTTCCTGCTTGAGTCTGACTATTTTGATAACGCCTCGCAAGCAAAATGGCTATTGCACACTTGGTCGCTTTCCGTCGAATGGCAGTTCTACTTGCTTTACCCATTAATAATTCTACTCATCCGAAAATGGCATCGTTTGCTATCTGAACGCTGGGTTCTCCTGGGATTTGCAGGCTCCTCGTTCTTGCTCTCTGCTTATTTATCCTCTAGATTTCCGAGTACCGCCTTCTATCTACTCCCAACTAGGGCTTGGGAACTGTTGGCAGGTGCACTCGCATATATTTTTCAAATCCGTCTCTCGAAGCGAGGTCGATTGCTCATGGAGATTGCGGGTCTAGCGCTTATTATATTTGCTATATTTTCTACCAACGCAACGGACACTTGGCCCGGCTGGTTGGCGTCTGTGCCTGTATTGGGTACGGCGCTGGTGATCGTATCAGCCAGAAGCGCCTCTCCCCTCACCGGGAACCCGGTGGCGCAGTTTATCGGAAGGACCTCCTATTCGATTTATCTATGGCATTGGCCACTGGCTGTTGGACTGTACTACTGTGGGAAGACTGGGCAACCTCTGTGGATCGCCGGAGGGATTGCCGCCTCACTGCTTATGGGGTGCCTGTCATACTACTTTGTCGAAAATTTCCCCGGAATTTCATCAAAAAACATAAAAAAGATGAATCTATCTATTGGGATTGGATGCATAATTGTTATCACAGCATTATCCGGAGCAACTATTTTTCTATTAAAAGGGCTTCCTAGTCGAATGCCCGGCGATTTTACAGAGAAAACAAAGGACTTGGTAATGCCACTCCCCACCAACGGGTGGTGCTTTTATAGCGTTGACTCAATTTCCGCTTTACGCGTGGGTCCGCCCGGCTTGAAGTGCGAAATTGGAGACCGGACGTCAGCGGTGCGTGGTCTATTATTTGGTGACTCATTTGCAGGGCATAACGATCCTTTCTGGGATGCTATCGGATCGCGCAATCACGTGAGAATTAATTCCATCGCAACAAATTGGTGCTACCCTAGCTTGACTCAAACGTTCCTTGGTCCGGTTTACAGCAGATCCAGAGAGCAATGCCAGATAAATAGAAGGTATTTTTCCGACCATGTTGGTGATTACGATTTTGTTATTCTCTCCGGATCCTGGGCGAGTGTCTTATCCCGGAACAAGATGCAAGATGTTTACGACGCGGTGGATTTTTCTTCGCGCAAGGCAAAGCTTGTAATATTGATGGCTGCACCAACCGCGTTCGATATGGACCCGGTATTCAGCTATGAGAACGCCGTGCTACTTGGAATTCCATTCGATATTCGCAATATTGGCCGAGAAGCAGATAGATCAACACGAGATGCAAACGCCGCGATAAAATTAATTTCGAAGAAATATGCAAATGTAATCTATCTCGACAGAGAGTCTCTATTCAATGTCGACGGCATCCCATCGGACGTGACCAAGGAAAATGTACCGTACAGCTTCGGCGGTAACCATATAAGCGTATATGGCTCCAATTCATCCGCACTGGCATTTGAGCAAATGCCGCTTTATCGCGAATTGCGGCAGCGACTTGCAAGTTTGCATAGCGCGGCTGAACCGAAGGTCCAGGCCTCACGATAGTGGCAGACGGACTTACCTGCCGCTATTCGTGCCGGGAGTTGCCGTGAAGATGCTTCCGAGCTTTCCCGACAGCACTTCATGCCGAGCCGCGAGGATCTTCCGGTCATCGCCGACGTGCCGCTGCGATGGGCTGACATAGCGGATGCCGCTATGGCGGTGGTCAACGTTGTACCAACGCACGAAGTGGGTCGCCCAGGCCCGGGCTGCGTCCAGATCGACGAAGCCATTGACCGGGAACTCTGGCCGATACTTGGCGGTTCGGAACAGCGACTCTGCATAGGCGTTGTCGTCGCTCACGCGCGGCCTGGATTACGAGGGCTTCACACCCAGCCAGTACAGCATGGCCAGCACGGTCGTGGCCTTGAGCGTGGCGCCGTTGTCGCCGCGCAGCACAGGCTTGACGGGCATAGTGGCGATGCCCTCGGCCGGCGCCGTGCGGCGCACCAGATGGGCGGCGTGCAGCGAGTCGTCGCTGTCGTGCACCTCCCAGCCCACGATCTTGCGGTACCGGTCCAGGATCAGGTACAGGTGCAACGATTGCCCGATCACGGTGGCCGGCAGGTAGGTCATGTCCCAGCACCAGACCTGGCGCGGCGCGGTGGCGATGTACGTGGTCGGCGGGCGACTGACCTTTGGGGGCCTTGGCTCGACCGCGGTGCTCGGTCTGGCCGTGTTCACGCAGCACGCGAGCAAAGCTCGACTCACTGGCGATGTACACACCTTCGTCGGCGAGCATGGGCACGATGCGCGCTGGCGGCATATCGGCGAAGCGCGCCTCGTTGGCTACGCTTAACAGCGTTGTGCGCTCGGCCAGGCTCAAGGCATGGGCAGGTGCCGGGCGCGCTGAGTCCGGCCTGCGATCGCCCGAGGTGAGACCTTCCTCGGCCCTCCAGCGCTGCAGCGTGCACTGCAGATGCCGGCAGTCTCGCACGCCAGGCGCAACCGCGCGCCATCGGTGTGCGCCACTCGGATGTTCTGGGCCACGACTTGGCGATCTTCGAGGCCGATCATTCGTCCTCGCCCTTGTGGAAGATCGCCTCGAGTTTTTTTGACAGCACCAGCAA